>JAKLPK010000257.1 GCA_022013895.1 Cellulomonas sp.
CGTCGCGTGACTGGGCGGCCAAGGGCACCTCGTTGCTGGGAGTCCGCGCGGTGATCACCGAGTCGTTCGAGCGGATCCACCGGTCGAACCTCATCGGGATGGGCGTGCTCCCGCTGCAGTACCCGACGGGTCAGAACGCGCAGTCCCTGGGGCTGGACGGCACCGAGACCTTCGGCATCGCGGGTGTCACGGAGCTCAACACCGGGACCACACCGCGCACGGTCGCGGTCACGGCCACGAAGGCGGACGGCTCCGTCGTCACCTTCGACGCCGTGGTGCGGATCGACACGCCCGGTGAGGCGGACTACTACCGCAACGGCGGCATCCTGCAGTACGTGCTGCGCTCGCTCGTCGCCTGACCTCTCGTCGCCTGACCTCTCGACGCCTGACCGCCTCACGCTCGAGCGCATACAGGGCGCTGCGACCTGGTCCACGGACCGGGACGCGGCGCCCTGCGGCGTCTTCGGGTGCCTGCGGCGGTCCTGTGGGCGGCCGCGCGCCGGATGAGGTCGCGCCTGATCCCGTTGCGACGGATCAGGGCCGTGCAGAGTCCCGGGTCGAACCGGACTATCGCCGTGCCGGGAGCGGCAAAGTGGCCCGTAGCTGCACCAGACCGACCAGCCCGGCGTACTCCTGGGCGGCCGCCGTCGGCCCGGCGGTGCCCCGCACCATCCGCTCGCGCAGGAAGGCGAGCTCGGAGGCGAGCGCCTGGAACCTGCGCATCTGTCGTGCCCCGTCTGGCCCCGCGACCTGCGCCGCCCAACGTCGTGCGGAGCGCCGGACCCGCATCGAGCCCAGCATCGCGGCGTCGCCGGGGTCGACCCATCCGGCGGCGGCGTACTCGGCCAGGTGCGTCGAGATCAGCCGGGCCTCCCGTCGACGGCTGACCAGCGCGAGGACGACGAACGCCGCGAACAGCGGCACCTGGACGAGGACGTACAGCGCGACGAACGAGGAACCGAGGGACGCCGAGTAGTTCCACAGGGAGTGCAGACCGACGGCCACCAGGTAGCCGGCGACCGGGGCGAGGATGCGGACGCCGGTGCGCCGGCTCCTGGCGGCCACGCCGATGCCGATCCCGATGGCCGAGGTGAACAGCGGGTGCGCGAACGGTGAGAACAGGCAGCGCACGACGAAGGTGACGGCGAGGCCTTGGCGCCCCTCCTCGGCGAGCGCCGTGCCCAGGTAGAGGATGTTCTCGACGAACGCGAAGCCGACGCCGACCAGACCGGCGTACACGAGGCCGTCGACCACACCGTCGAACTCGTGGCGGCGCAGCAGGTAGACGAGCAGGACGGCGAGCCCCTTGAACAGCTCTTCGACGAGGGGCGCCACCAGGATCGAGACCAGCGTCGGCTCGCGGCCGGAGTTGATGAGCAGCAGGTCGGCGGCGGTGTCGAGCAGCAGGGCGCCGAAGGTCGCGACCGCAGCACCCCAGATGAAGGCGAAGGCGAGCAGCGAGGGCGGCTCCCGTTCCCACCGGTCCAGCCACAGGTAGAAGGCGACCACCGGGATCACCGGGACGAGTGCGAGCACGGCGCCGACCCCCACGGCGCCGGGGCCGGTGCTGAGCGTGATCGTGAGCAGGGTGAGGGTGCCGGTCACCACCGCGAGCAGGGCGAAGCCGATCCACGCCAGCACTGTCAGCGTGGACGCGCCACCCACCGCGGTCGCAGGGCGGACCGGGTCGGGGCCTGGGGCGCCGGCCGGGGGAGGTGCGAGGGTCACGCCGGGAGGCTAGCGGGGTGCCGGCCCTGTGACGACCTCGGGCGGTCCGATCTGGGGCCAGGCCAGACGATCGACGGAGGGTCAGATCGATGGCTCGGTCAGCGGGGCGGGTCCGCAGCCAGTGCCGCTGTGGCGTGCCGCCCGATCTCGTCCAGCCGCGGGAAGTCGTGCGGATGCCTGCGCAACGCGGAGACCATCACGGCAGCCCAGGCCGCCGCGCGACGCCAGGTGTCGCGGTCGACGGCGGGCAGCGCGGACCTGAAGGCGGACCGCCCGGCGGCGTCGAACGTCAGCCAGCAGGTGGCCAGGTCGCATGCCGGGTCGCCCGAGCTCAGATCGCCGAAGTCGAGCAGGGCTGCGAGTCGGCCGTCCTCGATCAGCAGATTGGCGGGGTGGGGGTCGCCGTGCACCCAGAGGGCAGGTCCGTCCCAGGTGGGCGCCGCCACACCGTCATCCCAGGCTGCGAGCAGCACCTCGGCGTCGGGGGCCGTCGCCAGCCGGGGGCGCACGGTCTGCTCCCGGGAGGCGAGCGTGACCCCGCGGTACGGGTTGTGCGGGGCGTCGTCGGGCGCCGGGGCGTGCAGCGCCGCGAGCGCGTGGCCCAGCGTCGCGGCCCACGCGGTCCGATCGGCGACCGGCACGGTATCGGCTCCCGTGCCGGTCAGCCACGGCACCACCGACCACGGTGCGGGGAACAGTGGTGAGGGTCGCCCGATACGGACCGGTACGGGGACCGCGACCGGCAGCGTCCGGGCGAGCTGGGGGAGCCAGCGCTGCTCATGGGCGATCAGCGGGACGGCGAGCGCACGCAGCGGGAGTCGGACGGCCAGGTGGTCGCCGAGCCGGACCATGGCGTTGTCCCACCCCGCGCCGGCGCGTCGTAGGTCCAGCTCGGCGAGGTCCGGATGCTGCTCGGCGAGCAGCGCGCGGACGAGGCGAGTGTCGATCTCGAACTCGTGCAGCGGGTGGGGCCCGGCGGGGCGGGTCATACGACCGGCTCGACGAGGCGGGCGGTGTCCCACGGCACGGTCCAGCCGAGCGCATCGAAGAGACCGGACAGGACGAGAGCCGTGAAGCCCCAGACGAGCACGCCGTCGAGCACGAATGCCGGTGTCCGGGAGGTGCCACGGCGCGCGGAGGCACGGTGGGCCGGATCGATGAGGTCGGCGACCGGGACCCGGAACACCTCGACGGTCTCGGCATGGTCGACGGCGGCCACCTGGGACGGTCGTGTCCACCAGGCCAGCACCGGGGTCACCAGGTTGCGGCTCACCGGGAGCGGGAGGGCAGCCAACGACCCGAGCACCTCGACGCCCGTCGGCTCGAGCCCGGTCTCCTCGACCGCCTCGCGGAGGGCGGCCTGCTCGGGGCTCTCCCCGACCTCGATCCCGCCGCCGGGGAAGGAGATCTGGCCGGGATGGTGGCTGAGCGTGGCGGACCGCCGTTGCAGCAGCACGTCGAGGTCGGCCGGAACCGATCCGTGGGTACGTGCAGGTTCACGGTCGAGCACGCCGAAGAGCACAAGGACGGCCGAGCGGCGGACGTCGACCGGTGAGGGCGGCGCTCGCCACGACTCGAACGGCAGCGCCGAGCCCCGGCCGGCGAGGTCCGCGAGCTGGGTCCGCGCATCCGCCGGGCGACTCATCCCCGCGCCCGGACCTGCTCCCCGAACCGGTCGAGCACGACGGTGGCTGCCGGGGTCAGCCCGGGAAGCACCCGGGCGCCGTCGGCCGCGATCGCGGCACGCAGCTCGTCGTCGACGAGCTCGTCCGGTGTCGAGAGCCACAGGTCGAGCAGCGGCGCGTCGACCTCGAGGTGGAACTGCAGGCCGAGCGCCGATCCGGCGCGGAACGCCTGGACGGGTGTCACCTCACTGCTGGCGAGCAGCGTGGCGCCGGTCGGCAGCTCGATCTGGTCGAGGTGCCAGTGCAGCACCTCGGCGCGGGCCCCGAGCGGTTCGAGCACCGGGTCGTCGCCCACCAGCTCGATCGGGGCGAACCCGATCTCGGTCCCGGCCCGGCGCAGCAGTCGGGCGCCGAGCGCCAGGGCGAGCAGCTGGGCGCCGAGGCACACGCCCAGCGTCGGCACGTCCGCCTCGACCGCCTGGGCGAGCAGCGCGCGTTCGGCCGCGAGGCCCGGGTGGTGCGCATCGTCATCAGCGTCGGGCTGTCCACCCATGACGACGAGACCGGCGATCTCGTCGACCGACGGAAGTCGCGGGTGCGGTTCGTCGAGCACGGTGCGGACCCGGTAGGGGTGGTCGAGGGCGGCAGAGACCAGACCCGGCCCCTCGAGCGGGGAGTGGGTCAGGACCAGGACGGGGCGGCTCACGACAGGACGATATCGGTCGGTGCGACGTGCGCGGGGAGGATGACGACACCGTCATCGTCGGCCACCACGAGCGCGCCGGGCACGAACCGGGCACCACCGAACTCCACGACCACGTCACGCCGTCCGGCGCCCGCCTTGGCGGACTTGCGCGGGTTGGTGCCCAACGCCTTGACCCCGAGGTCGAGCCCGGCGAGTGCGGCGCTGTCCCGTACGGCGCCGTTGATCACGACGCCCGCCCACCCGTTCGCGACGGCCGATCCGGCGATCAGGTCGCCCATGAGTGCTGTGTGCAGCGACCCGCCGCCGTCGACGACGAGCACTCGTCCTTCGCCGGGTTCGGCCAGGGTCGACTTCACCAGACCGTTGTCCTGGTGGCAGGCGATCGTGACGGCCCGCCCGGCGAAGGTGCGACGTCCGCCGAGCTGGCGCAGCTGGGTGTCGCACGAGGCCAGCTCCTCGCCGTACCGGTCGACCAGATCGGCCGTGGCCATGATCACTGCGCTCACCACCCGTCCGGCAGCGGCCGGCCCTCGTCGTAGCCGGCCGCCGACTGGATCCCGACGACGGCCCGGTCGTGCAGCTCGGCCAGGGTGCTCGCGCCGACGTAGGTCGCGGCCGAGCGGACCCCGGAGGTGATCGCGTCGAGCAGGTCCTCCACACCGGGTCGGCGCGGGTCGAGGTACATCCGGGAGGAGGAGATGCCCTCCTCGTACAGCCCCTTGCGGGCACGTTCGAACGGTGAGCCGCCGCGGGTGCGGGCGGCCACCGCGCGGGCCGAGGCCATGCCGAACGACTCCTTATAGAGCCGGCCCGTGCCGTCGTCGTGCAGGTCACCCGGTGACTCGTGGGTGCCGGCGAACCAGGAGCCGATCATCACCTGGGAGGCGCCGGCCGCGAGGGCCAGCGCGACGTCGCGGGGGTGCCGCACACCCCCGTCGGCCCAGACGTGGGCGCCCAGCTCCCGGGCCGCCGCCGCACACTCGAGCACGGCGGAGAACTGCGGCCGTCCGACAGCGGTCATCATCCGGGTGGTGCACATGGCGCCGGGGCCGACGCCGACCTTCACGATGGTCGCGCCCGCAGCGATGAGGTCGCGGGTGCCCTGGGCGGTCACCACGTTGCCGGCCACCACGGGGACCTGGGGGTCGAGCGAGCGGACGGCTTCGAGCGCGTCGAGCATCCTGCGCTGGTGCCCGTGGGCGGTGTCGACCACGAGCACGTCGACGCCCGCGTCGAGCAGCTCAGCGGCCTTGGCCGTGACATCCCCGTTGATCCCGACGGCTGCGGCCACCCGCAGGCGGCCGGTGGCGTCGAGCGCGGGGGTGTAGATGGAGGACCGCAGCGCTCCGATCCGGGTGAGGACACCGACGAGCGATCCGTCGCGCACGACGGGCACGAACCGCCGCCGGGTGGCGTGCAGCCGGTCGAACGCGGCCTCGAGACCCCGCGTCCCGCCGTCCTCGAGCACGGCCAGGTCGAGGGTCGTCGGGTCGGCGGCCATCACCTGCCCGACCTGGGTGAAACGGTCGACGCCGTGGCAGTCGGCCTCGGTGACGACACCGACGGGCCGCCCGTCGGCCACGACGACAGCGGCGCCGTGCGCGCGCTTGCCGATGAGGGTGAGGGCGGTGTGGACGGTGTCGTGCTCGGTGACCACGACCGGGGTCTCGACCACGGTGTGCCGGGTCTTCACCGAGGCGACCACCTCGGCCACCACATCGCCGGGGACGTCCTGGGGGAGCACCGTGATGCCGCCACGGCGCGCGATGGTCTCAGCCATCCGGCGTCCGGCGACGGCGGTCATGTTCGCCACGACCACCGGGATCGTGGTGCCCGTGCCGTCGGAGGTCGACAGGTCCACGTCGAAGCGGGACGTGACGTCCGAACGTGCCGGGACGAGGAACACGTCGCCGTACGTGAGGTCCGTGGTGGCCTCGTGGCCGGGCAGGAAGCGCATTGCACCCACGGTACCGGGGTGGGTGCGGCGAGCGCCTCAGCTGCGCGGTCCGGGAAGGTCGTCCAGCCGACGGGCGAGCGCCGGCGGCACGACCGAGTCGGGGTCGCGCGCACCCGCCTCCGGCGCGGGGGTGCCGCCGACCGCGAGGGCTCCGGTGGCGGCCACCAGCGCCGCGTACAACGGGGGGCAGGTCGGGCAGCCACGAAGGTGGCCGACCACCCGGCCGGCTGTCGCGGCGTCCAGCGCGCCGTCGAGGTAGTCGCTGATCGAACGCCGCGCGTCCCAGCACCGCAACGGCACTCCGCGGGTCGCCGCCGCGCGCTCATCGGCCCGGCCGAGCTCGCTCACCAGCATCATCCGACCCCTTCGGAGGCGCTGCTTGGCGGCCGGCCGGCCGATCCGGTGGATCTGGGCGACCTGCGCGGTCGTCAGCCCGGCGCCGTCGTGCAGGAGCAGGGCGGACCGGTAGATCACCGGCAGGTGGACGAGCGCATCGCGCAGCTGTGCGGCGTCCTGGGCGCGGATGACGACCTGCTCGGCGTCGACGGTGTAGGAGTCGTCCCGCCAGGCGGCCTCGACCCGGTCGACGATGTCGGCGACCGGCACCTCGTGGCTGCGCCGGATGTGGTCCATCGCCAGGTTGTGCAGGATCGAGTGCAGCCAGGTCGCCGGGGACGACTCGTACCGGAAGCTCTCGGCGCGTTCGAGCGCACGGGTCACGGTCTCCTGCACGAGGTCCTCGGCGGTCGCGGCGTCCGAGGTGAGCGTGCGGGCGTAGCGCAGCAGACCGGGCAGCTGCGCGGCGATCGCCTGTGCCAGCTGCCCGGTCGTCACAGCAGTGAAGGTAGCGGGCCTCAGCTCGCCGGGGTCCGGGGGCGGCAGGTGCTCACGCCGAACAGCCGGTACAGCGGGCAGAAGCCGACGGCCGCCGTGCCCAGGAGCACCACGGCGACGACGAGGAGCACGATGCCGCCGAGCGTGCCGGCCCCGACGGCGACGCCTGCCCCTGCGGCGACGAGCCCCAGCACCGCGCGGACGCCACGGTCGATCCCGCTCTCGTTCTTGATCACAACGACCTCCTCCTGTCCCCGCACGGTGCGCGGACGGCACACTGACGCTCGTCGCCACCGGAGGGATACCGGTTCGCGGGGTGACCTGTGTCACATCGGGTCCGGTCCGACGACCGGCACGACGGCTCGCTACCCTCGCGCCATGGTGGCACTCACGGGACTCGGCCTGGCGGCTGCGGCAGGACTCAACGCCTACATCCCGTTCCTGGTCATGGCGCTGCTCGCCCGGTTCACGACGGTGGTGCAGCTGCCGGCGGGCTTCGAGTGGATGACCAGCTGGTGGGCGATCGGCATCGGTGCGCTCCTGCTGGCCTCGGACGTGCTGCTCGACAAGATCCCCGCGGTCGACTCGCTCAACGACGTGGTCCAGGGCGTGCTGCGCCCGGCCACCGGGGGTCTGGTCTTCGCCGCCAGTCAGGCCGCTGCCGATCTGGAGAGCTCGTCGTGGATGCGCGAGCACTCCTGGGTGGGCATCGTCGTCGGGGTGCTGGTCGCGGCGGCGGTGCACACGACCAAGGCGACCGTACGGCCGATGGTGAACGTCGCGACCGGCGGGTGGGGCGCACCGGTGGTGAGCACCGCCGAGGACGGGGTCAGCCTGGGACTGTCGGTGGTGGCGGTGCTCGTCCCGGTGCTGGTCGTGGTGGTCCTGGCGGTGATGGTCGCGGTCGTCGTCCGGTTGCTCCGGCGGCGCGCCGCTCGTCGGCGGTCGTCGGCCGCCGGTGGCTGACCAGGCGGCTGACCCGATCGTCGGCCCGCCATCTCATGGACCCGCGGAGCGCCGTCCGGGTTCGCCCGGACCGGACGGCCCGGGCCGTCTACAGTGGGGGACCCGGGACGTCCAGGTCCCGTGACCCGTACGGCGCGGGTGCCGTATGTGGAGGAGGGACGGGCGTGGGACTGCTCGAGGGCATCCGTTCGCCGACGGACGTGCAGCGGCTGTCGGCACGGCAGGTGACCCGGCTCGCCGCCGAGATCCGGGTGTTCCTGGTCGACCAGGTCTCCCGCACCGGTGGGCACCTCGGTCCGAACCTCGGCGTCGTCGAGCTGACCATCGCGTTGCACCGTGTCTTCCGCTCGCCGCGGGACACCTTCGTCTTCGACACCGGTCATCAGGCCTACGTCCACAAGCTGCTGACGGGGCGCACCGACTTCTCGGGCCTGCGCAAACGGGGCGGGCTGTCCGGCTACCCGTCCCGCAGCGAGTCCGAGCACGACGTCGTGGAGAACTCCCACGCGTCGACGGCTCTGTCGTGGGCCGACGGCATCGCGCGGGCGCGTGCGCTGATGGGCGAGGACGACCGGTCCGTCGTGGCGGTGATCGGCGACGGCGCCCTCACCGGCGGGATGGCCTGGGAGGCCCTCAACAACATCGCCGACGGCAACGACCGCGGCATCGTGATCGTGGTCAACGACAACGGGCGGTCCTACGCCCCGACGATCGGTGGCCTGGCCCGGCACCTCGACGCCCTGCGGACGGCCCGCGGTTATGAGTCCGTGCTCGAGTGGGGCAAGTCGACGCTGCGGCGTTCAGGCCCGCCCGGACGCTTCGCCTACGACGCGCTGCACGGGCTGAAGAAGGGCATCAAGGACGTCGTCGCACCTCAGCAGGGCATGTTCGAGGACCTCGGGCTGAAGTACATGGGTCCGGTCGACGGGCACGACGAACCGGCGGTGGAGCGTGCATTGCGCCTGGCCAAGGCCTACGGCGGGCCCGTCATCGTGCACGTCATCACCCGCAAGGGGAACGGCTACTCACCGGCCGAGCAGGACGCTGCCGACCGGTTCCACGCCGTCGTCCCGATCCACCCGGAGACCGGGCTGCCGCTCGCACCCTCCCGCTTCGGGTGGACCGGCGTGTTCGCGGACGAGATCGTCCAGATCGCGCGGCGCCGTCCCGACGTGGTGGCGCTCACGGCTGCGATGCTGCAGCCGGTGGGGCTCGCCGCGTTCGCCGAGGAGTTCCCCGACCGGGTCGTCGACGTCGGGATCGCCGAGCAGCATGCCGCGACCGCTGCTGCCGGGATGGCGTTCGCGGGGCTGCACCCCGTGTTCGCGGTGTACGCGACGTTCCTCAACCGCGCGTTCGACCAGCTGCTCATGGACGTGGCGTTGCACAGGGCTGGGGTCACCTTCGTGCTCGACCGCGCCGGGCTCACCGGGGACGACGGGGCCAGCCACAACGGGATGTGGGACCTGGCCCTGCTGTCGATCGTGCCGGGGCTGCGCCTTGCGGCACCGCGTGACGAGCAGACGCTCCGGGCCGCGCTGCGCGCGGCGGTGGACGTCGACGACGGCCCGACCGTCGTGCGCTACCCCAAGGGCGCGCTCGGCGCACCGCTGCCCGCGGTGGACGAGATCGACGGTGTCGATGTGCTGGCCCGCCACGAAGGCCAGCCAGGGCACCCTCGGGTCCTGGTGGTGGGGATCGGCTCGATGGCGGGCACGGCGCTGGCGGTGGCCGAGATCCTGGCCGCCCATGGTCTGGCCGTGGAGGTGGTGGACCCGGTCTGGGCCCTGCCGCTGCCGAGTGCGCTGGTCAAGCTCGTGGGTGAGCACCCTCACGTCGTGACGATCGAGGACGGGCTCGTCGACGGCGGGATCGGCACGTTGGTGGCCGCTGCGGGCGCCCGGATGGGGACCAGGGTCCAGTCCTTCGGGGTGCCCCGACGCTTCCTCCCGCATGCGAGTCGGGAGCAGCTCGTGGCCGAGCTGCACCTCGGATCGCATGAGATCGCAGGTCAGGTGCTTGCCCTGCTCGCCGACGCGGGCTGAGGGGCTGCAGGCCCTACGTCCCGGTCGGGTGCATCACCTGCTCCGTATGGTCGAGACGGACCGAGACCTGGAGCGGTGATGAGCATCGACCTCACAGGGACGGCTGCAGTTGCCGCATGGGCCGGCTTCGCCGCCGGCCCATGGCAGGAGCAGATCGACGTACGCGACTTCGTGCTGCGGAACGTCGCGCCGTCGTCCTGTGCGGACGTCGTCCCAGCAGGGCCGTCGCCACGGGTCGCTGCGCTGGTGCAGCGTGCAGCCGGTGGACTCGGCGACTGGGTGGCGGAGCTGCTGGTCGGCCTGCCGGCCGAGGTGTGGCGGTCGCTGGAGACGCGGAGCGCCCCGGCCCAGGCGTTCGAGGACGTCGCTTCCCAGGATGTGCGGGCCGCGCGGGCGGTGCACCTGGTGAACGGTCCGATCGACGGCGGCGGTCGGGTCCTGGGTGATGCGCGACGGGTCGCCCTCTACGGTCTCGATGCCCTGGCGGCGGCCAAACGCGCCGAGCGCAACGACCTCGACCTGCTGGCCAGCACCGAGCAGGTGGTCCGTCAGCGGGCGGATCTGGCCGAGCAGCTCATCGGTATGGTCCGGCTGGCCGAGCTGGGCGACCTGGCCGGGGTCGACCTCACGCAACCTGCTCGGACCGCACGTGAAGCAGCGCAGTGGATGCTGCTGGCCTACGTCGCGGGTCTGGTGGAGATCCAGACCGCTGAGACGGCGTGGGGTCGCAACGCGGCGTTCCTCGACGTGTACGTCGAGCGCGACCTGGCGAGCGGGACGTTGACGGCCGCGCGTGCGCAGGAGATCTGCGACGACGTGGTGCTGGTGCTCGGGATGGTCGGGCGGATGCGCGCCTGCCGTCCGGTCGTCGTGACCCTCGGTGGGACGGCCGAGGACGGGCGGCACCTGGTCACCGGGACGTCGATGCGGTTCCTGCAGGCGCTGCGCAACGTGGCGCACGGTCCGCTGCCGGCGCTCGCGGTGCTGTGGTCGTCCCGCCTGCCGTCAGCCTTCCGGCGCGCGTGCGCCGAGGTCAGCCTGGCGGGCGCGCGCGTGACGTACGTGTCGGACGATCTGGTGCGGGCGTCCTGGGGTGACGACGCCGCGATCGTCGGGAGCGCCTCGACGGCCGTCCGGGTGGGTCGTCAGGTCACCTATGGCGGCGTGCGGGTGAATCTCGCGAAGGCCCTGCTCTACGCCCTCAACGGTGGGCGCGACGAGCTGACCGGTCGCCAGGTGGGGCCGGTGGCCTCGGCGGTGACCGGCGATGTGCTGGCGTTCGACGATGTGGTGCCACGGCTGCGTGCGACGCTCGACTGGCTCGCCGGGGTGGCGGTGGACTCGCTGGTCTGCGCCCATGCGACCCGGGACCGGTACGGGTACGAACGGGTCGCGATGGCGCTCTCGGATGCGATCGTGCTGCGTTCCCTGGTGTGCGAGGTGGCCGGGGTTGCGATCGCGGCCGACGGGTTGGCTGCGATCCGGCATGCGACGGTGCGGCCGGTGCGGTCCACCGACGGTCTGGTGGTCGACGTCGAGGTGGAGGGCACGGTGCCGCGCTTCGGGACGGACGACGACCGTGCCGATGACCTCGCAGTGTGGTTGCTGCGCACCTTCATGTCGGCGTTGCGCGGTCGTCAGACGTACCGGGGTGCGCTGCACGCGCAGGCGTTGGTGCGACCGGAGGCGGCGGACGGGACCTCGACCGGTGCGACGCCGGACGGCCGGCCGGCCCAGGCGCCGCTGTTCGCCTGGACTGGGACACCCGATGAGCTGGTGGCCTCGGTGGCCAAGATGCCGTACCCGGAGGCCCAAGCCGGGCTGGCCTGCCCCTATCCGGTGCATGCCGGCGACCTGGGGGAGCACCCGCGGGCGCGTGCCGCCCGGCTGGTCGAGCTGGTCGATGCAGCGGTCTGCCGGGGCGGCGCGTACGGGTTGCTCGTCATCGTCCGCTGACGGGACGAGAGTCCTGGGACGACTCGCGTGCGGAGCGCGTAAAATCAACCCATGAATCTTCCGGTGGTGCCTGCGCAGGGCGCTCCCGTCGTCGAGCTCGGCCTGCCGATGGTGGCCGGTTCGAGCACGCGGACCGCAGGCCACGGTACGGCTGGTCTGACCGGCCACGACCTGGGCCGCAGCGAGCGGTTCGCCGCACTGCGCTCCGGCGACCTGGGCTCGGTGCACTCGTGGGAGCTGGTGACCGCGGTCGACGGTCCGGGCACCCGGATGACCGTGTTCCTCTCCGGCTGCCCGCTGCAGTGCCTGTACTGCCACAACCCCGACACCATGCAGATGCGCCGCGGGACCCCGATCGAGGCCGATGAGCTGCTCGGGCGCATGCGCCGCTACCGGGGCGTCTTCCGGTCCAGCGGTGGCGGGCTGACGGTCTCCGGCGGCGAGCCGCTCATGCAGCCGGCGTTCACCGCCAGACTGCTGCGCGGAGCCCAGGAGCTCGGCATCCACACGGCGCTGGACACCTCGGGATTCCTCGGCGCGGCCTGCACGGACGCGATGATCGAGGACCTCGACCTCGTGCTGCTCGACATCAAGTCGGGGCTGCCCGACACCTACCGGAAGGTCACCGGGCACGACCTGGCCCCGACCCTGGAGTTCGGACGCCGGCTCACCGAGGCCGGGACGCCGATCTGGGTGCGGTTCGTCCTGGTGCCGGGGCTGACCGACGCCGTCGAGAACGTCGAGGCCGTCGCCGACCACATCGCCGCGCTGTCGACCGTGACCAGGGTCGAGGTGCTGCCGTTCCACCAGATGGGCCGCGACAAGTGGGCCGATCTGGGGATGCGGTACGAGCTGGAAGAGACCCGCCCGCCGAGCCACGAGCTCGTCGAACGGGTCCGCTCCCAGTTCCGTGCCCGGGGCCTGACGACCTTCTGAGCCCGGCGCCCGGCGCCCGGCCCAGGTCAGGGCCCGGCCGGGACGTCCGCCAGTCCCGGGGCGAGCAGCCGGTGCCCGAGCACGCGGGTCGACCAGCCGGTCCGGTCCAGGTAGGGGCAGATCCCGCCGAGGTGGAAGCCCCAGCCCGCACCCAGGATCATGCAGAGGTCGATCTGCTGGGGTGTGGCCACCACCCCCTCGTCGAGCATCCGGCCGATCTCCGCGGTGAGCGCCTGGAGCACGGCATCGCGGACGCCGGCCGTGTCCAGCGGCTGCGCAGCCACCTCGCGGTTCTCGTCGAAGACCGCCTGGATCGCGGGGTCGGCGCGGCGGGGCAGACCCTTCCCGCGCGACGGCATGACGACGGGGACCTGATCGGCGACCAGCTTGGCGAGGCCCGGCGAGACCGGGAACCGTGCGCCCAGCTCGGTGTTCAGCGTCTCCAGCACGTGCAGCCCGACGGCCGGACCCACCAGGTCGAACAGCTCGAACGGCGGCATCGGCAGCCCCAGCGGGTCCAGCGCCCGGTCGGCCACCTCCACCGGCGTCCCGTGGTCGATGGTGTCGACCACGATCCCCAGCAGCAGGACGAGGAGCCGGTTGACGACGAAGCCCGGCCGGTCCCTCACCAGGACAGCCGTCTTGCGCAGCCGGGCCGCCACCTCGAAGGCCGTGGCCAGGGCCTCGGCCGAGGTGGTCGCGGCCTGCACGACCTCGACCAGCGGCATCGCTGCGACCGGATTGAAGAAGTGCAGCCCGACGACGCGCTCGGGATGCGCGAGCTGGGCTGCCATCGCGGTCACGGACAGGGCCGAGGTGTTCGTGGCCAGGATGGTGCCCGGTGCGACGACCTGCTCCAGCTCGGCGAAGACGCGCTTCTTGACCTCGAGCAGCTCCGTGACGGCCTCGATCACCAGATCGCAGCCGGCGAAGACCGACAGCTCGGTGCTCCCGGTGATCCGACCGACGATCTGCTCGGCGGCCTCGGGACGCAGGCGCCCGCGAGTCACCTGCGCCTCGACCTGGGCGCGCACGGCCGCCAGCCCCGAGGCCACCCGGTCGGCGTCGAGGTCGCGCAGGACGACCGGCACCTCGAGCCGCTGCGCGAGCAGGACGGCGATCTGGGCAGCCATCAGCCCGGCACCGACCACCCCGGCGCGGGTCACGGGTGCGGCCAGCGACCTGTCGGGCGCCCCCGAGGGGCGCTTCGCAGCGCCGACCAGGGAGAACGCGTAGACGCTCGCGCGCATCTCATCGGACATGATCAGATCGGCGAGCGCCTCGTCCTCGGCGGCAAAGGCCTGCGACTCGGTCGCGGTCCGTGCGGCAGCGATCAGGTCGAGCGCGCGGTACGGAGCCGGGCGCGAACCGTGCACCGACTCCTCGAGGGCCGCCCGTGCGGCAGCGACCGCGCCGTCCCAGAGCGCCGCGTCGTCCAGCGGGCGACGGGGGACCGTCACCTTGCCGCTGATGACGTCCGCGGCCCAGCGGATCGACTGCTCGAGGAAGTCGGCGGGATCCAGGACCACGTCGACGAGTCCGGTCTTCGCGGCCTGCGCCGCGGTGAACGGCTTGTTCTGGGCCGGGCGGGTGAGGATCACGTCGAGGGCGGCGGCCACACCGATGAGCCGTGGGACGCGGTAGGCACCACCCCAGCCGGGGACGAGGCCGAGGCTGGTCTCGGGGAGCCCGAGCGCCCGCACATCGGCCGAGACCGTGCGGTGGTCGGCGGCGAGCGCGAGCTCGAACCCCCCGCCCAGGGCGACCCCGTTGACGAAGGCGAAGGTCGGCACCGGCAGATCGGACAGCAGCCCGAAGGCCCGGTGGCCCGCCTGGGCGAGCGCCAGGCCGGCCGCCCGGTCGCCTGCACCGGTGACCTGTTTGAGGTCGGCACCGGCAGCGAACACGTACGGCTTGCCGGTGACGGCCACGGCCGTCACCTGACCAGCGAGGACGCGGTCGCGGACCGCTGCCAACGTCGCTTCCAGCTCGGCGATGCCGACCGGGCCGAAGGTCGTGGGCCGGGTGTGGTCGAACCCGTTGTCGACCGTCACCAGCGCCAGCGTCCCGGCCCCGTCCGGGAGCCGGACGTCGCGGGCGTACGCGTGGGCGACGGTCTCGCTGTACTGGCTCACTTGGCGGCCTCCGTGTGGTGCGGGTTCTCCCAGATGACGGTCCCGCCCTGACCGAGCCCGACGCACATGGCGGTCAGGCCGTAGCGGACCTCGGGGTGCTCGGCGAACTGCCGGGCGAGCTGGATCATCAGCCGCACACCCGAGGAGGCGAGCGGGTGGCCGACGGCGATGGCTCCGCCGTAGGGGTTGACGCGCGGGTCGTCATCGGCGATGCCGAAGGCGTCGAGGAAGGACAGCACCTGGACGGCGAAGGCCTCGTTGAGCTCGAACAGCCCGATGTCGTCGATGCTCAGCCCGGCGCGCGCGAGGGCCTTGCGGGTGGAGGGCACAGGGCCGAGACCCATGAGCTCGGGTTCGACGCCCGCGTAGGCGTAGGTGACCAGCCGCATCCGCACCGGTAGCCCGAGCTCGACCGCGGTCGCCTCGTCGGCGAGCAGGCAGGCCGTGGCACCGTCGGTGAGCGGGGAGGACGTGGCGGCGGTCACCCGGCCGCCGGCGCGGAACGGTGTGGGCAGGTCCGCGATCGACTCGAGCGTGGTCCCGGGGCGCGGCGGTTCGTCGCCGGTCGCCAGACCCCAGCCCAGCTCGGGGTCGCGCAGCGCGACGGGCACCAGGTCGGGCTCGATCTTCCCGGCGGCCAGGGCCGCGGCGTACCGCGCCTGGCTGGCGACGGCGAACGCATCGGCCCGCGCTCGGGTGAGCTCGGGGAAGCGGTCGTGCAGGTTCTCGGCGGTCACGCCCATGGTGAGCGCGTCGGGGGAGACGAGCCGTTCGGTGATGAACCGTGGGTTCGGCTCGAACTCGGCTCCGAGCGGGTGGTGGCCCATGTGCTCGACGCCGCCTGCGACAGCCACGTCCTGCGCCCCGGCGGCGATGCCGGAGGCGGTCGTGGTGACGGCGGTCATCGCGCCAGCGCACATCCGGTCGATGGCGTACCCGGGGACGGTGGCCGGCAGCCCGGCGAGCAGTCCGACGGTGCGTCCGAGCGTGAGCCCCTGGTCCCCGGACTGGCTGGTGGCGGCCAGCGCCACCTCGTCGACCCGCTCGGCGGGAAGCTCGGGGTGGCGACGCATGAGCTCACGGACGCATCGCACCGCGAGGTCGTCGGCGCGGGTGTGGGCGTAGAGGCCGTCCTTGCGGGCTCGTCCGAACGGGGTGCGCACCCCGTCGACGAAGGCCACGGATCGGCCGTGCAGGGCTGTGGCGGCGGGGGACATGCGGCCTCCTGGGACGTCGGTGTCCGGTCAGAACGTACTGAAGAGTAACCGGGACCTTCGTCCTTTACCAGTACCTCGGGTACCGGATTGTTCCGCCAGGCTCAGCCGTCCCCGACGGTGGCCGTGAGCACATCGGCGAAGATGCCTGCCAGGAGCTCGACCTGCCACGGCCGCGCGCCTCCCGCCAGCAGGAATGCACCGACGGAACCGGTATCGACCTCTGCCGGTGGGCTCCAGCACAGGCGCCGCAGCAGATCCGGCTGGAGCAGGTTCTCGGGCGGCACGGCCCACTGCTCGCACAGCTCGGTGACCACCGCACGCACCGCCACGAGCCGGTCCGCGGCCGCCGGATCGCGTTCGGACCAGGTCCGTGGCGGTGGTGGCGCGTCCGTGTGCGGTCCGCGGAGGGTGGGGAGCTCGGCCTCGGGCAGGCCGAGCGCCCGATCGACCGCCGCCTGCCACAGCGGTGCGCGCCGCGACTGGCCCTTGCCCGAGAACTCGGGCAGCGCGACCATCTGGGGCACCGTCCGGGGCAGGGCCACGGCCGCCGCTACGATCGCCCGGTCGGGCAGCACCCGCCCGGGCGAGATGTCACGCTGCTGGGCGTTCTGCTCGCGGGTCTCCCACAGCTCGCGCGCGACCGCGAGCCGCCGCCGGTCACGGACCGTGTGCAGACCGGAGATCCGCCGCCACGGGTCGACCCGGGCCGGACGGGGCGGTGCCGTGCGCTCCGAGTCGAACTCCTGCGCTGCCCAGACCGCCTTGCCGGCGAGCGCCAGCTGCTCGGCGAGACGGTCACGCAGCTCGACGAGGACCTCGACGTCGAGCGCTGCGTACCGCAACCAGTCGATCGGCAACGGACGGGTGGACCAGTCGACGGCCGAGTGCTCCTTGGCAAGGCCCAGACCGAGCACCTGAGCCACGACGGCCGCCAGACCCACCCGTTCGAACCCCAGCAGCCTGGCCGCGAGCTCGGTGTCGAACACCCGTGAGGGGTGCAGGCCGACCTCCGCCAGGCACGGCAGGTCCTGGGAAGCGGCGTGCAGCACCCACTCCACCCCGGTGAGTGCCTCGCTCAGGCTCGAGAGATCAGGCAGTGCAGCAGGGTCGACGAGCGCCGTCCCGGCGCCCTCGCGGCGCAGCTGGACGAGGTAGGCGCGCTGGCCGTAGCGGTAGCCGGAGGCCCGCTCCGCATCCACGGCGACCGGTCCGGTTCCGGCAGCGAACCTGGCGACGGCCTCGGCCAGCGCGGACGGGGTGTCGATGACAGCCGGGACACCGTCGGCTGGTTCCACCAGAGGGACGACCTCGGGAGCCACCGTGTCGTCGACCACCGCGGGCTCATCTGCCTCGTCCGACGCCGGTGGCGTTCCGTTCTGCACGCGCCCACGCTAGGCCCGGCACAGCGGGTGCTGTGCGAGGCGTGCCGCGCGAGGCCCAAGGCAGGTGCCCCGGAAGGGACGTGGCCGCGGCCCTGTCCGAACCGGCAGGTGCTACTTCAGGACTCCGGCCCGCAGCACCATCGCGACGAGCTCGGCACGGTCACCCGTCCCGAGCTTGCGGGAGATCCGTGCGAGGTGGCTCTTGACCGTGAGCGCCGACAGCCCGAGGTCCTCACCGATCAGCCGGTTGCTGCGGCCGTCGGCGACCAGCCGCAGGACGCCGAGCTCGCGGGCCGACAGCTCGGGCAGGCTCGGACGCGGCCGGGCGGGCGGTGCCGCCGTCGGACGCACCAGGCTGGTGAGGAGCTGTCCGGTCACGGCGCCCCTGATGCCGCCGGCGAGCAGCACGGTGAGCTCGTCACGCGAGGCACGGCGTGCGAGCACGACGGCCCGCGGGACACCGCGACGGCGCAGGGCGAACAGGAGGGCGCGTCCCTCGCCGTCACCGATGTCCTGCACGGTGACGCAGGACGGCGCGCGGCTGGGCTGCTCAGGGGCGGTGCGGGCGTTCGGGAGCGGACGCACCGCGCGGGAGACGCCGAGACGCCGCTCCGGGGTCCGCACAGGCTCGATGGTCACCTCACTGTCATCGGCCGCCTGGAGCCGGGTGTGAAGGGTCTCAGGTCCTCGGGCCGAGCGCGACGACGCCGTCGGGCAGCGGAGGCAGCCCGGCCGCGGTGCACAGCAGGGTGGTCCAGGCCACCAGGTGCGGTGCGAGGTCCTCGTCCCGGGCCGTCCAGGAGGCCCGGATCTCCAGCTCCGTCTGCTCCTCGCGCTCGGACAACGAGCCGAAGGTCTGCGACAGCACCCGTGTCACCGTGCCCCCGGCCGCGTGCGGGTCGAGGCCGGCGTGCTCCAGGGAGTCGAGGAACCAGCTCCACGCGACCTCGGCGAGCAGCGGGTCGGTGCCGACCTCGGGCTCCAGCGGGGCCCGGACCAGCGTGACGAGCCGGAAGCACCCGTCCCACGCGTCCTGTCCGGCCGGGTCGTACAGCACGACGAACCGACCGGAGGCGAGCTCCGTCGCATCGACCGAGCGACGGGCGGAGCGGACGTCGGCGTTGAGCGCGGCGGAGAAGGGGGCGATGCGGCTGGGGCCCGGTACCTCGTCGAGCACCACCTCGCTGCGTACCGGCACCCCGCGCAGGGTGCGGAGCGCGCGGACGAACTCCTCGGGGGCGTCCTCCGGGCGGCTCACCGGCGCAGCGTACGCACGGGACCGGCCGCCTTGATTCCCGGCGCGCCGGGATACAGTGACGGCTCGTCATGCGCGTCCGGCGAACCGTGTCGCGCCCGGTCGCCGGAGAGGACCACGATGGTCGAGCAGGACGGTGCGCAGGCCCAGATCGGTGTGACAGGGCTGGCTGTGATGGGTCGCAACCTGGCCCGCAACCTGGCCCGGCACGGGTACCGGGTGGCGGTGCACAACCGCAGCTGGGAGCGGACCGCCTCGCTGGTCGCCGACCACGGTGACGAGGGCACCTTCGTCCCGGGCCGGACCATGGCGGAGTTCGTCGGCTCGTTGGCCCGTCCACGCACGGTGGTGGTCATGGTCAAGGCCGGCGACGCGACGGATGCGGTCATCGACGAGCTCGTCCCGCTGCTGGAGCCGGGTGACATCGTCGTGGACGCCGGGAACGCGCACTTCCCGGACACCGCCCGCCGCGAGCAGGCGTTGGCCGCCCGCGGCCTGCACTTCGTCGGGACCGGTGTCTCGGGTGGCGAGGAGGGCGCGCTCAACGGGCCGTCGATCATGCCCGGCGGCACGGTGGAGTCCTACCGGACGCTGGGGCCCATGCTCGAGGCGATCTCCGCCAAGGTCGACGGGGTGCCGTGCTGCACGCATGTGGGCCCCGGGGCGGCCGGGCACTTCGTGAAGATGGTGCACAACGGCATCGAGTACGCGGACATGCAGCTGATCGCCGAGGCGTACGACCTGCTGCGTCAGGGCCTGGGTGCCGATGCCGCCCGGATCGCCGGGATCTTCGCCGACTGGAACTCGGGCGACCTGCAGTCGTACCTGATCGAGATCACGGCCGACGTCCTGGCGCACACCGACCCCGCGACGGGTGCCGCGTTCGTCGACGTGGTCCTCGACCAGGCCGAGCAGAAGGGCACCGGTCGCTGGACCGTGCAGGCGGCGCTCGACCTGGGTGTCCCGGTCACCGGGATCGCCGAGGCGACCTTCGCCCGCGGGCTGTCGGGGTCGGTCCCGCAGCGCGCCGCCGGGTCGGGGCTGCCCGCGGAGGTCGAGCCGTGGCATGTCGTCGACGAGGACGCCTTCATCGCGGATGTCCGCGCAGCGCTGTACGCGTCCAAGGTGGTGGCCTACTCGCAGGGCTTCGAGCAGATCGCCGCCGGTTCGGCCGAGCACGGCTGGGGGGTCGACCGCGGTGCGATGGCGCGCATCTGGCGTGGCGGCTGCATCATCCGGGCCAAGTTCCTGGACCGCATCACCCAGGCCTACGAGCAGGACCCCGAGCTTCCGCTGCTGATCGCGGACCCGTACTTCGCACGGGTGGTCGGCGACGGTCTGGCGGCCTGGCGGCGCGTCGTGGCCGCCGCCGTCACCCACGGTGTGCCCACCCCGGCGTTCTCCTCGTCCTTGGCCTACTACGACGGGGTGCGCGCGTCGCGGCTGCCGGCCTCGCTCATCCAGGCGCAGCGTGACTTCTTCGGTGCGCACACCTACCGACGGACCGACCGCGACGGGGCGTTCCACACCGACTGGTCCGGCGACCGCACCGAGCACCCGGCCTGATCCCGCGCGGCGCCACGCACCCCGTCGCAGGGGTGCGTGGCGAGGGTTCGGACGCTCAGCGTCGCTGCAACGCCCGTAGCACCCGCTTGGCGGCCGGCGCGGCGAGGGTCCACAGCCGGTAGGTTGCGCCGAACGGGATGTCGATCGCGCCCACCAGATGGTCCTCGTGGTCGGCGAACGACCGTTTGAAGGTCGAGATGCCGTCGTTGAGCAGACCGTTCATGTCGTACTCGGCCAGCCCGCGCTCCTGCATGGCGCAGATCGCCGTCCACTTGAGCGAGAAGTTGGCGTGCAGCTCCTGACCGGCCTCGGTCGCACCGCCGTACAGCTCGAACGCCGTGCGGTCGCTGGCCGCCAGCCACAGGAAGGCGACCGGCCGATCGCCGTCGAACGCCGCGATGACGGGGGAGTGCTCCGGGCCGAGCTCGGCCCGGACCCGTAGGTAGTACTCGTCGGGGTGTAGCGCGAACCCGGCCCGGTCGGCGACCTCGTGGTAGACGTCCAGGCAGGCGGGTAGCTCCGCGTCGGTGACCTCGCGGTAGACCAGATCGGTGCGCGCCGAGCGGCGGATCTGCTTGCGGGTGGTCTTGCTCATCGCGGACTGCAGCTCGTCCTGCGTGCGGGTGAGGTCGAGCACCAGCGTGTCGGGGACGAGCACCCGTTGCGCCGCCGGCCGCGCCCCGGGGACGTCTAGGACGGTCCCGGCCGGCCACTGCGGTTCGAGCGTGATTGCGGCGCCACCCACGTGGGTGCGGGTCCAGGTGACCACGGCTGAGCTCACCTGGTCGCGATCGGCGCCCTGCGCCAGCACCGGGCCACGCGGCACGTAGGAGAGCCGCTGCAGCGGCCACGGCAGCGCCCGGACCAGCACCTGGGCCGCACCTACGACCTCCGCGCCCTGGCGGACGAGCACCCGGCGCGCCGACCAGCTGCCCGCCGACTTGACCTCGCCCCAGCCCCACAGCTGCAGCGGGTGGGCGCCGAGCGCCAGGACCTGGCTGTCCCAGACCGCCCGGTCGGTCACCTCCTCGACGGTGGTGGCTGATGCGGTGGGGGAGGAAGGCACGACGGCCACCCTACCGAGCGTCCGCGTCGGGGCGGTCGGGTGCGGTTCCTGCCAACTACGCTGGCAGCGCCTGTCCAGCCGATCCCGGAGCCCGTCGCGTATGCCTTCCGCCCCTGCCGTCACCGACCTGCTGCCCGTCGCCGTCGGGGGTGACATCGGCGTCTACGCGTTCGTCCGCGCCTTCCACGAGGCCTACGGCTGCCCGGCGGTCGTGGTCTCGGCCGTCGCGACCCGGCCGATGCAACGCTCCTCGTTCATCACCAACCTCGTGGTGCCCGGGATCGACGACGACGAGGTGCTCGTGGCCGCACTGGAGCAGGTCGCGGCCGATCACCCAGGCCGCACGCTCGTGCTGCTCACCAACACCGACTGGTTCGTGCGCTCGGTCGTGAAGAACGCCGACCGGCTCTCGGCGCACTACCTGCTGCCGTACTGCACGCAGCCCGTGCTCGACGCGGTCTCGAGCAAGGAGGGGTTCGCCACGATCTGCGCCCGGCTCGGCATCCCCACCCCGCGGACGGTCCCGGTGGATCTCGCGGCACTGCGCGCGGCCGGCGGTCGCGCCGCCCTGGCCGAGCTGTTCGTCGACCTCGACTTCCCCGTCGTCGCGAAGCCGTCGTCGAGCGCCGAGCACCACTACCTGACGATGGCGGGCAAGAACAAGGTCGACCACCTGGGCTCCCGGACCGAGCTCGACGACCTGCTCGGCCGGTTGCTGGACGCCGGGTACACCGGAACGTACCTGGTCCAGGACCGCATCCCCGGCGACGAGACGCAGATGCGGTCGCTCACCGCCTACCGGGACACCCGCGGCGTCGTGACGCTGCTGGCGACCGGTCGGGTGCTGCTCGAGGAGCACACCCCCGGCACGCTCGGCATCCCGGCGGCGATCCTCACCGAACCGTACGAGGACGCGATGGAGGCGGCGACCCGCTTCCTCGACGCCGCGGGCTACACGGGGTTCGCGAACTTCGACTACAAGCTCGACCCGCGTACCGGGCAGCACGTGTACTTCGAGATGAACCCGCGGATCGGGCGCAACAACTACTACGTGACGGCAGCCGGGGCGAACCCGGCGCGCGCCGTGGTGGCCGACCTGGTCGAACGACGCAGCACCGACGTCGTGCGGGGGACCCGAGAGGTGCTCTACTGCGTGGTCCCGTTCGACCTGCTGGCGCGGTACGTGCTCGACCCCGGGCTGCTGGCGCGGCTGCGCCGGGCCCGGCGTGAGCACCGCATGGTGCACCCGCTGCGCTACCGCGCCGATGCGAGGCCGCTGCGGCGGCTCCTGGTCGAGGGAGTCACGCAGGTCTACCGGCGCAAGTACCGCCAGTTCTACCCGCGGCCGGTCACCGAGGGCTGATTCAGCCCAGTTCCGAGGTGCCCGAGTACAGGTGCAGCACCGGCACCTTGAGCTCCTCGCGGGCCCGCGACGCCCAATCGGTGTGCAGCGTGTCCTCGACCAGGTGCGGGTAGGTCACGACGACGATCTCGCGGACATCGCCGTCGGCGACCGCGGCCTTCAGCGCGGGCAGCGGGTCGTCCTGGGTGACCTCACCGGTCGCGGTCCGGCCGGCGGCCGCCAGCTCGTGCAGGGTGCGCTCCAGGCGCTCGCCTGCGGTCGCCCGGGCCCGCCCGGCATCGGGTTCGCGGCCGACGGCCCGGCGCAGCGCGTCCCGCAGGTCGCCGAGCCCGAGCTCGTCGAGCACGGTCGCGAGCAGCGGCTGGTCGGTGTCGGCCGGGACGAGCACCCGGTAGTCGACCTCGTCCTGCGGGTGCAGCTCGAGCAGGTGCGCGACATCCGCGTCGGCCAGGGCGTCCTCGGTGAGGACCACGATCGTCTCGGTCATCCCCGCAGCGTATTGCCAGCGGGCGCCATGCCGGTCGTCCGTCCCGGCGTCCGTATCCTGTCGTTCGTGCAGACGGGCGACGGGCAGGTACCACGGCTCGTCGACCGGTCCCCTCGGGTCCCGGCCGACCGGCTGCTCGGGCAGCTCGTCCCGCCCCGACACTTCGCCCGGGCGACGTTCGACAGCTATGTCGCCGCGCCCGCGCACCCGAGCCAGGCGGCCGCCCGCGGGCGCCTGCGTGAGGTGGCCCACGAGATCGGGCGCCCCGCGCGCCGTCGCTGGGGCCGGGCACGGCACGAACCCGTGCCGGCGGTCTACCTCGACGGCGGGTTCGGTGTCGGCAAGACCCATCTGCTCGCCGCCCTCGCCCATGCGGTCGGCGTCGACCGGACGGTGTACGGGACGTTCGTCGAGTTCACCCACCTGGTGGGCGCCCTCGGATTCGCCCCGACGGTCGAGGCGCTGGCGACCAGGCAGCTCGTGGCCATCGACGAGTTCGAGCTCGACGACCCCGGTGACACCCTCATCGTGAGCCGCCTGGTCCGCGAGCTCACCGACCGTGGTGTGGCCGTGGCCGCGACCTCGAACACGCTGCCCGAGTCGTTGGGTGAGGGCCGGTTCGCGGCCGAGGACTTCCTGCGCGAGATCCAGGCGCTCGCGGCGCGCTTCGAGGTGCTGCGGATCGACGGTGAGGACTACCGGCACCGTCAGGTGCGCACCGATGAACCGGCACTGCCGGACGATGTGGTGGCGGACACCGTCCGGGCGCATCCGGGCGCGACGCTGGACGACTTCGAAGCGTTGACCACCCATCTGGCGCAGGTGCACCCCAGCCGGTACGGCGCACTGCTCGACGGTGTCCCGCTGGTCGGGCTGACCGCCGTGGGGCCGGTGCGGGACCAGGACGTCGCGCTGCGGATCGTGGTCCTCGTCGACCGGCTGTACGACCGGGACGTGCCCGTCGTGCTGGGCGGTACGGGGGAGCATGACCTGTTCAGCGCGGCGATGCTCCGCGGGGGGTACCGCAAGAAGTACTTCCGGGCGCTGTCGCGACTCGGGGCGTTGGCGGCGCAGGGGCGTGAGCTCGTCGGCAGCCCGGGACCCGGGCCCGCACCTCACGCCACGACGCAGGGCTGAGCGCGCGACACGGGCCTCAAGCCACGGCACAGGCCTCAGGCCACGGCACAGGCCTCAGGCCACGGCACAGGCCTCAGGCCACGACGCGTGCCTGATCCCACGACGCAGGCCCGGGCGCCGCCGCCGCCGACGACTCAGGCGAGGACGGTGACACCGGCGCCGGGCATCATCACGCGCAGATCGGTCCCGTCCTGCTCGAGCGTCACCTGGTCCCAGCTGGCCACCACGCGCAGCGGGTGCTCCGCGGGCGGCACCGGGACCTCGGCCGGGGTCGGCGCGAGGTTGACCACGATGCGGGCCGATCCGCGGCGCACCACCAACCAGCCCTCGAAGGGCCCCTCGGTGCCCACCCCGGGCTCGGCTGACAGGTCACAGGCAGCTCGGTCGCCCGACGCCAGCGCGGGCACCACCCGGCGCAGCGCGATGAGGGTCCGGTACCAGGCCAGCAGTCGCGCATGGGTCTCCGCGGCCGGCTGTGACCAGTCGAGGTGGCTGTCGGCGAAGGTCTGCGGGTCCTGCGGGTCGGGGACCTGCACGGCCTCGCCGTCGAGCTCGTGCGTGCCGTGGCCGGCGAACTCGGCGCGACGTCCGTCCCGGACGGCGGCGGCGAGTGCGGGATCGGTGTGGTCGGTGAAGTACTGGAACGGGGTCGTCGCGCCCCACTCCTCGCCCATGAAGAGCATCGGGGAGAAGGGTGCGAGCAGCACGAGCGCTGCCTGCCCGGCCAGGACCGCCGGGGTGAGACGGGCGGACGGTCGATCGCCGAGGGCACGGTTGCCCACCTGGTCGTGGTTGGTCACCGCCGCGACGAACCGGTGCCCGTCCAGGCCGTCGGGCACCGGCCGCCCCCACGCTCGGCCCCGGAAGGTCGACAGCTGACCCTCGTGGACGAATGCCTGGCGCAACGCATGCCGCAGCACCTGCGGCGAGCCGAAGTCGACGTAGTAGCCCTGCCGCTCGCCGGTGACCAGGGCGTGCACGGCGTGGTGGACGTCGTCCGCCCACTGGGCGGTCATGCCCCAGCCGCCCTCGTCGGTGGGCGCCACGGATGCGGGGTCGTTCAGATCGGTCTCGGCCACGAGCGAGAGCGGTCGGCCGAGCGCGGCGGCCAGCGCGGCCACCTCATCGCTCAGCTGGGCGAGCAGATGCCGCGGTGAGGTGTCGGCGAGCGCGTGGACGGCGTCCAGCCGAAGTGCGTCCACGTGGAAGTCGGTCAACCAGCGGAGCGCGTTGTCGCACACGAACCGGCGCACCTCGTGCGCGCCCGGTCCGTCCAGGTTGACCGCCTCGCCCCACGGGGTCGTGTGGCTGGCGGTGAAGTACGGTCCGAAGTCGCGCAGGTAGTTCCCGGACGGGCCGAGATGGTTGTAGACGACGTCGAGGCACACACCCAGACCGAGCTGGTGCGCCGCATCGACGAACCTCTGGAGGGCGCCCGGTCCGCCGTACGGCTCGTGCACGGCGTACAGGTCGACGCCGTCGTACCCCCAGCCGTGCCGACCGTCGAATGCGGCGACGGGCATGAGCTCGACCAGGTCGACACCGAGGTCCGCGAGGTGGTCGAGCCGTTGCGCGGCCGCATCGAGCGTGCCGTCCGGGGTGAAGGTACCGACGTGCAGCTCGTAGGTGACCGCTCCCGCGGCGTCCACCCCGCACCAGTCCGCATCGGACCACCGGTGCAGCCCGGGGTCGAAGGCGCGGGACGGGCCGTGCACCCCACCTGGCTGCCACGGCGAGCGCGGGTCCGGACGTGCCGGGCCGCCGTCCAGGCTGAAGGCGTAGTCGGCGCCGTGCACCAGCTCCTGGTCGGCGGCCCACCAGCCGGCCGCCTGCGGGTGGAGCTCGGTGCGGGTCATCGTGACGAGGGTGACGGCGGCCGCCGCAGGCGCCCACACGCGGGGGATCATCGTGCGACCAGGAGGGCCACCGGCAGACGGTCGAGGAGCTCGTCGACGGCGGTCAGGCCTCCCGTCAGCTCGGCACCGGTGAGCTCATCGCGCCACCGTCCCTCGGGGAGCGCCACCGTGTGGTCCGCCCAGCCGCCGAGCCGTTCCACGGACGCCGCCAGCCGGGTCGCCACCACCACGACCGCAGCCCTGTCCTGGACGGTCCGGGCGAAGCTCAGACACGTGCCCGCCGAGTGGGCCAGCGGGCGGAAGCCGGCGGAGGGGCCGATGAACGCCTCCGGGTGTGCCCGCCGGACCCGCAGTGCGCGCGAGGTGACCAGCAGCTTCTCCTCGTCGAGGGTGCGGGGTGTGGCACCGTCGTCGAGCCGGCTCAGGCCGGCCGCGAGCTGGTCGAACGGCACGGGCCGCCGGTTGTCGGGGTCCACCAGCGTCGTCGCCGAGACCTCGGTGCCCTGGTAGACGTCCGGGACGCCCGGAAGCGTGAGCTGGACGAGCTTGGTGCCGAGGGTGGCCGCCCGCACCGCGGTGCGGGTGCGTCGCTCCCAACCCACGAAGGCATCCACCACCTGCGGATCTGCGAGCGCCTGGCGCGCGCTGGCGATCACGGCCTCCTCGTACGCGTCGTCCGGGGCCGACCACGAGGTCCGGGTCCGTGCCTCGCGGACCGCCTTGAGCAGGTACTGCTCCAGGCGCTCGGGGCTGATCGGGCCCTCCGCGGTCCAGGTCCCGGCCAACGTCTGCCAGAGCAGGTTCTCGGTGCGCCCGTCCAGCAGCGCGGACCGGTGGCCCGCCGTCACGTCGTGCAGGCGGTGCACCAAGGTGGACCACTCGGGCGCGAGCTCGGACAGCACACCGAGCCGGGCCCGGGTGTCCTCGCCGCGTTTGGTGTCGTGGGTCGAAGCCGTCGTCATCCCCAGCGGGAAGGCTGCCTGTGCGTGCTGGGCCCAGGCGGCGAGCTCGGTCGGGGTGAACGCGAACCGTGCGGGTTCCCCGCCGACCTCGCACAGGCCGACGAGCTGGGTCCACCGGTAGTACGCGGTGTCCTCGACCCCCTTGGCCTGGACGGCCGCACTGGTCTGCGCGAACCGGACCACGAGCTCATCACGGCGATCGCCCCGGGTGCGTCCGGCGCTGCCCACCTCGCGGCCGAGCAGGAGGTCGACGAGCACGGTCATGGTCTCGCTGCGTTCGGGGTCGAGGTGCTCACGTGCCCGTGCGGCTGCGGCTTCGAGGGCCTCGATCGACTCGGCCCGGGTCGGTTGCCCGGGCACCACGTAGGTGCGGTACCGGTCCATCTCGACCAGCAGGTTGACCAGGCAGTCGGCGAGGGCACGCCAGGTGTGGTCGCGCAGCCGCAGGTCCTCCCGGCAGATGCTGGCCGCGAGCTCGGTGAGCCGGTGCACCTCGGCATACAGCTGGTCGTCGACCACCTCGCGTTTGGCCTGCTCGACGAGCTCGGCGAACGCATCGGAGGCATCGCCCGTCAACCGGTGCATGAGGGCACCGAGTACGGCGGCCCCGCTGGGGTCGATGAACGTCTGCTGCACCCGCCACAATGTGTCGTAGCCCGTGGTGCCGGCACAGTCCCAGTCCCCGGCCAGCTCCTCGGAACCGGCGAGGATCTTCTCCACGACCACCCACGCGCCCCCGGTCGCCTCACGCAACCGCGCCAGGTACCCGGCCGGGTCGGCCAACCCGTCCGGGTGGTCGATCCGCAACCCGTCCACCAGCCCCGAACGCACCAGCTCGACGATCAGGGCGTGGGTGGCCTCGAACACCTCGGGGTCCTCGACCCGGACGGCGACGAGGGTGTCGACGTCGAAGAACCGCCGGTAGTTGAGCTCCTCGTCGGCCACCCGCCAGTAGGCCAGCCGATAGTGCTGACGGTCCAGCAGCTCGGTCAACGGCAGCGATTGGGTGCCCTCGCGCACCGGGAAGACGTGCTCGTGGTACCGCAGCACCGGGCGTGGACCGTCGCCGTCGACATCAGCCATGTCGACCTCGAGGTCGCCGCGCGCGAGAACCGTCCCGAGCCGTTCGCCGAGCACAGGCATGAGCAGTGCGCCGTCGCCGAGCGACCAGTCGACATCGAACCAGCGCGCGTAGCTGGAGCCGGGCCCGTCGGTGAGGACCGACCACAGGGCCCGGTTGTGCCAGGCCGGCGTCGGCACCGCCATGTGGTTCGGCACGATGTCGAGCACCAGCCCGAGACCGGCGGCGTGCGCCGTCGCCGCCAGACGTTCGAGCCCGGCCCGACCGCCCAGGGTGGGGGAGATCTCGTCGTGCGCGACGACGTCGTACCCGTGGGTCGAGCCCGGTGCGGCCCGCAGCACGGGCGACAGGTACAGGTGGCTGACCCCGAGCGAGGCCAGGTACGGCACCCGGGCAGCCGCATCGTCGAAGGTCAGGTCCGGTCCCAGCTGGAGTCGGTAGGTCGAGACCGGAACGACGGCGGTCGGGGAGGGCAGCCGGCGGGCGGGCGTCGACCGGGTGTCTGCGGTCACAGCGGCGCCACCTGCGTCCGTCGCTCGGCATCGGGCCGGACGGTGCCCGCCGGTGCTCGGACCATGGCGGCCTCGCTCGCGGCGGTCTCGGCGGCGCCAATGCCGGAGGGGGCCGGTGCGCGCCCCAGCGGCGGCCTGGTCAGCACGACCACCGACCGGTGCTCGAGGGTCAGCCGGGTGCGCGATCGGTGCACGCGTCCGCGGTTGCGCATCGCATGGGTGTCCAGCACCACCGTCCACTCGACGCCGTAGTCGGCGCCCGGCAGCGTGAACTGGACCTTCTTGTAGTTGCCGTTGAACAGCACCAGGAAGGAGTCGTCGACGATCCGGGTGCCCCGGCTGTCCGGTTCGACGATCGCTTCGCCGTTGAGGAACACCTGCACCATCCGGGCCTGGTCGCCCTGCCACGAGCTGTCGTCCATGTGATGGCCGTTCGGCCGCAGCCACACCACGTCGCCGAGGTCCGACTCGCCGCCGTGCTCGGCCGATCCGGCGAAGAAACGCCGACGGCGGAACACCGGGTGGTCGGCGCGCAGACCGATCACCAGCCGGGTGAACCCGAGCAGGTCCACCTGACCGTCGTCCAGGTCCCAGTTGACCCAGGAGGTCGGGTTGTCCTGGCAGTAGACGTTGTTGTTGCCGTTCTGGGTGCGACCGAGCTCGTCGCCGTGCGCGATCATCGGGACGCCCTGGCTCAGCAGCAGGGTGGTCATGAAGTTGCGCTGCTGGCGGCCGCGCAGCCGGTTGATCTCAGGATCGTCGGTCGGCCCCTCGACGCCGCCGTTCCAGGAACGGTTGGAGCTCTCACCGTCGCGGTTGCCCTCGCCGTTGGCCTCGTTGTGCTTGTCGTTGTAGGAGACCAGGTCGCGCAGGGTGAAGCCGTCGTGGGCGGTCACGAAGTTGACGCTCGCGAGCGGTCGGCGACCGGTGTGCTCGTAGAGGTCCGACGAACCCGACAGCCTGCTGGCGAACTCGCCCAGCGTCGACGGCTCCGAACGCCAGAAGTCGCGGACGGTGTCCCGGTACTTGCCGTTCCACTCGGTCCACAGCGGCGGGAACCCACCGACCTGGTAGCCGCCGTCGCCCAGGTCCCACGGTTCGGCGATGAGCTTGACCTGGGACACGATCGGGTCCTGCTGCACCAGGTCGAAGAACGCCGAGAGCCGGTCGACCTCGTGGAACTGGCGGGCGAGGGTGGCCGCCAGATCGAACCTGAAGCCGTCGACGTGCATCTCCTGCACCCAGTAGCGCAGCGAGTCCATGATCAGCTGGAGCACGTGCGGCGAGCGCATGAGCAGCGAGTTCCCGGTGCCGGTGGTGTCGAAGTAGTGGGTTCTGTCGTCATCGACGAGCCGGTAGTAGTTCGCGTTGTCGATGCCACGGAAGCTCAGGGTCGGGCCGAGCTGGTTTCCCTCGGCGGTGTGGTTGTAGACCACGTCGAGGATCACCTCGATATCGGCTTCGTGCAGCGCCTTGACCATCGCCTTGAACTCCTGGACCTGCTGGCCCGAGGAGGCGAACGCGGAGTAGCCGTTGTGCGGGGCGAAGAACCCGATCGTGTTGTAGCCCCAGTAGTTGGTGAGCCCCTGCGCCATGAGCGACGGGTCCTGGACGAACTGGTGCACCGGCATGAGCTCGACCGCGGTGACGCCCAGCGAGGACAGGTGCCCGATGACCGCGGGGTGCGCCATCGCCAGGTACGTGCCGCGGTACTCCGCGGGCACACCGGGGTGCTGCGCCGTGAGGCCCTTGACGTGCGCCTCGTAGATGACCGACTCGTGGTACTCGTGCTTTGGCGGCCGGTCGTGGCCCCAGTCGAAGTACGGGCTCACCACGATGGAGCTCATCGTGTGGGACGCGGAGTCCAGGCTGTTGCGCTGGGTCTTGTCGGCAAAGCGGTACGAGTAGAGCGACTCGTGCCCGTCGATCTGGCCGGAGATCGCCTTGGCGTACGGGTCCAGCAACAGCTTCGACGGGTCGCAGCGGTGCCCTGCGGCGGGGTCGTACGGTCCGTGGACCCGGTACCCGTAACGCTGCCCGGGCGCGACCGCAGGCAGGTAGCCGTGCCAGACGAAGGCATCGACTTCCGGCAGGTCCACCCTGGTCTCGGTGCCGTCCGACTCCACGAGCACGAGCTCGATGCGGTCGGCGACCTCGGAGAAGATCGCGAAGTTCGTCCCGGAGCCGTCGTACGTGGCGCCCAGCGGGTAGGGGCGTCCAGGCCAGATGTGCATGGCCCTACCCTGCCAGGCCGGTCCGACAGCCGCCCGGGGCTCAGTGCTGCACGTCGATGACGAGCCGGGTCGGGTCGGTCAGCGCGAACACCCGGAACGGCGCAGTGTGGTCCAGACCGATGAACGCCTGTGTCTGTCCTTCGAAGACCCCGCGCAGGTTGACCTCGCGCACCTGGGTCAGGCCCGAGGGCTGCAGCGGGCTGCCGGCCCACTCGGTGACGCCCGTGTCGTAGGGGTAGCCGGTGCCGTCGATCAGCACCTGGAGGTACGCCGAACCCGCCACGTCCAGCGGTTGCCCGCTCGGATCGTCCACCGGGGCGTCGACGTACTCCACGCGCCAGCCGGGCGTCCCGGTGCCACCGAGGGTGAGCACCACCCGGTCGTAGCCCTCGTGGGCTCCCACGGTGGCCTCGCTGACGGTGAGGGCCGCGCCCGCCGACGGTTCTGCCGTGTCGGCGGTCGTGTCCGCCGGGAAGGCAGGCGCATCCGCCGTGGCCGAAGCGGTCGGCGCCTGCGTCGCGGAGGGGGTGGCCACCACGGCGGCCGTGCTCGCACCTGTGCTCGCCGTCGAGGGGCTGGCCGGTGAGGCCGGGCTCTGCCCGCAGGATGCCAGCAGGGCGATCGCCATCATCCCGGTCGCCATCGTCCCGGTTGCCCGGGCACCACCTGTCCGTGTCATCGCGAACTCCTGTCCGACTGATCGACCTGGCGCGTCACGCCAGATCGACCAGCGTACGGACGTCGTCGTCCGGCAGGGTGTCCGCCACGGCGGTGACCTCCAGGTGGTCCAGTGTGGCGAGCCCGTGGTGGACCGAGACGAACGCGGTGTCGGAGGCGTCGCGGCCGGTCGCGATCCGCAGCAAGGTGCTCCGCGGCGCCAATGTGGTGGCGTCGACGACGTGCCAGCCGCCGCTGACGTACGCCTCGGCGACTGCATGGAAGTCCATCGGCGCCAGCCCCGGGGCATACACGGCCACCAGCCGCGCGGGTACGTCCAGCGCCCGCAGGAGCGCGACCACCAGGTGCGCGTAGTCCCGACAGACACCCTGCCGGGCGAGCAACGTACGAACCGCGCCGTCCGTCGGCCCGCTCGAACCAGGGACGTAGGCCAACCGGGTACCGACCCAGGAGGACACGGCGGCGAGCAGATCGACCCCGACCAGCCCGGCGAACTCCGCACGGGCCGTCGGCCCCAGGGTGTCGGACTCGCAGTAGCGCGACGGTCGCAGGTAGCCGAGCAGCTCGGCCTCGTCGACCGGCGGGCGCGGGGCGAGGCCCCGCACCTCGGCGACGTAGGTCACGAGCAGCCGCCCCGGATCGGCGTCGACGACGTGCATCCGGGTGCCGTGCGGCCCGGCGACGACCCGAGGTCCCGCCGGTCTGCCATCGACGGAGACCTCCATCGTCTCGACCAGGTCGGCCCGCGCCGCGAGCGAGATCTGCACGACCACCGTCGCGGCCCGCTGCACGTCGAGCACGAGGGTGGCGGCGACGTGTCGGAGCATCGGGCCATGCTGTCAGCCGCGTGTCGTTCCTGCTTGCGGCTGGACCGCGGGCTGCGTTCCGGGCCGGCTACAGCACGCGGGCGAGGAAGTCGCGGGTGCGCTGTTCGGAGGGCGTACCGAGGACGGCGGCGGGGGACCCGTGCTCGACCACCTGACAGTCGGCTATGACGACCACCTGGTCGGCGACCTCGCGGGCGAACCCGATCTCGTGGGTGACGACGATCATCGACATGCCCGAACCGGCCAGGTCGCGCATGACGGCGAGCACCTCGCCGACCAGCTCGGGGTCGAGGGCCGAGGTCGGCTCGTCGAACAGCATGAGATCGGGGTCCATGGCCAGCGCCCGGGCGATCGCCACCCGCTGCTGCTGTCCGCCGGAGAGCTGGGCCGGGTAGAAGTCCACCCGGTCCGACAGCCCGACCTGCTCGAGCATCCCGCGGGCACGCACCTCGGCCTCGGACTTCGTGCGGCCCAGAACCTGGACCTGCGCCTCGACCACGTTGGACAGGGCCGTCATGTGCGGGAAGAGGTTGAACCGCTGGAACACCATGCCGATCCGCGCCCGCTGCGCGGCGATCGCCCTGGGATGCAGCCGGAACAGGGCCGGCGCGCCCCGGCGGACGCCCTCCCGGTACCCGATGAGCTCGCCGTCGACGTGGATCGAGCCGGCGTCGATCTGCTCGAGCTGGTTGATGCAGCGCAGCGCGGTGGACTTGCCCGAGCCGGAGGGGCCGAGCACCACCGTCACGGAGCCCTTCGGCACTGCCAGGTCGATCCCGCGCAGCACGTGGTGCTCGCCGAAGAACTTGTGCACCCCGGCGAGCTCCACCATGGGGACCTGCTCGTTCATCCCCAGCCTCCGGCGGGTCGGCCCATGTCGTCCACCGGGGCGAGCTCCGGGGTGGTGCGGGCCGCGTTGATGGCGGCCTGGCGTGGACCTCGGCCCCCGCGGCGGGGTCCTGCGGTGCGGGAGGGGTCGAACCCGCGCCCGTAGTAGCGCTCGAGGTGGTGCTGGCCGACCATGAGCACGCTGGTGATCGACAGGTACCAGAGCGCCGCGACCAGCAGCAGCGGCACCGGCTGGAAGATCCGGTTGCCGATCGCATTGGTGGCGTACTGCAGATCGAGGATGAACGGCACGGCCAGCACGAGCGAGGTGGTCTTGAGCATGGAGATCGTCTCGTTGCCGGTGGGCGGCACGATCACCCGCATGGCCTGCGGCAGCACGATCCGGCGCAGGATCGGTCCGTCCTTCATGCCGAGGGCCTTGGCGGCTTCCTGCTGCCCGCGGTCGACGCTCTCGAGACCGGCCCGAACGATCTCCGCGAGGTAGGCCGCCTCGTTGAGCGCCAGTCCGATGAGGGCCGCGACCCCGGCGGTGAAGACGTCCTTGGTGCTGAACGACCAGAACTCCGGCCCGAACGGGACGCCGAGGGACAGCCTGGGGTACAGCACCGAGATCAGACCCCAGAACACGAGCTGGGTGTAGATCGGGGTGCCGCGGAAGAACCAGATGTAGAACCAGGCCACCGCCCGCAGCACCGGGTTGGTGGAGTCCCGCATCACGGCGAGGGTGATCGCGAGTGCCACCGCGATCACCATGGAGCCGACCGTCAGCGCCAACGTCCAGACCACACCACGCAGCACCGGTGTGGCGAACAGGTACTGCCCGACGGTCGGCCAGGCGAACTTGGGGTTGGTCAGCAGCGAGTGGATCGCCATCGCCGCCAGGACCAGGACGACCGCAGCCGAGACCCACCGGCCGGGGTAGCGGACAGGAACCGCGTGGATCCTGCTCACCCCGGCCGACGGGTCCGTCGGCCCTGCGCTCACGAGATCAGCTCACCGTGGGGTTCAGCTCGGCGGTCGTGACCGCACCGGCCTCGTTGCCCCACGCGGTGAGGACCTTCGTGTAGTCGCCGGAGTCGATGAGCTTCTGCAGGGCCTTCTGCACGGCCTCGGTGAGGGCCGCGTCGTCCTTGGCGACCACGACGCCCTGCGGTGCGGTGGCGAAGACGTCGCCGAGCTGTTCGAGCTGGCCGCCGGTCTGCGCGATCGCGTAGGAGATGATCGGCGAGTCCGCGTACATGAGATCGACCTTGCCGCCGACCAGTGCGGTGGTGACATCGGACTGGTGGTCGTACTTGAGCGGTTCGATCGCCTTCTTGCCGTCGGCCACGCACTGCGCACTCGCGGCGTCGAGCTCCTCGTCCTCGACGGTCCCGGTCTGCACACCGACGGTCAGTCCGCAGATGTCGCTCGCGTCGACCGTGTTCGGGTTGCCGGCCTGCACCGCGTACGCCTCACCGGCGGAGAAGTAGCTGATCATGTTGACCTGCTGCTCGCGGTCGGAGTTGATCGTGAACGACGAGACACCGATGTCGTACTTGCTGCCGATGGCCGGGATGATCGAGGCGAAGGTCGCCGTCTGGACCTCGACCTTGAGGCCGAGCACGGCGCCGAGCGCCTTGGCCAGGTCGACGTCGTAGCCGATCGGGGTGGTGCCGTCCTCGTCGATGTACTCGGCCGGCGCGTACGTGGTGTCCGAGCCGACGATGAGCGTGCCTGCCGTCGCGATCTTCTCGGGAAGCAGGGCGGCGATCGTCTCGTCCTTGGCAATGGTGGTCGGGTCGAACGTCGCCGCGGCCGAGGTGGCGGCATCGGTCGAGCCCGAGCCGCTGTCGGACGAGGAGCAGCCGGCAAGGACGAGCGATGCGGCGACGGCCGTCACCAGGACGAAGGGGGTGGAGCGCACAAGATCCTCCAAGGGTGCGCGGGGTGCCGCGCGGATCAGCTGTGCACCGGCCCCGCGGTCGGTGCGACGTCGACGGTAGCGAGCGGATGTTACGCCGGGGTGTCCTGGTTCCGAGGCCGTTCCGCGGGACGGACGCATCGGCCGAGCGGGACGTGATGCCCGCACCGCGCCTCGCGACCCACGACCCCGTGGCGGAGCAGGGGTCTTCGCTCAGGAGTCGAAGCCGAGACCGACCGCGTCGAGCGTGCGCAGCAGGAGGTTGCGTCGACCCTCGTGGTGGTCCGCGCGGTCGAGAGACCAGCGGGTGGCCTCGACGCCGACGGTGGTGAACGGCTCGGGCGGGAAGGGCAACGGTTTGCGCCGGACCATCTCCAGCTCGGTGCGTTCGGTGACCTCACCGGCGAGCCGGTCGAGCATGACCTCGGCCGCGAAGCGGGTGGAACCCACGCCCAGACCGGTGAACCCGGCGCTGTAGGCGACGCGTCCGCCGGCGGCGAGCCCGTGGAATGCGCAGAACTGGGTGCTCGTGTCGATCGCACCGGCCCAGCGGTGGCTGAACTCGATGCCTTCGAGCTGGGGGAACGTCGTGAGCAGGTGCGAGGCGAGCTTGCGGAAGGTGGCCGGACGGTCCTCGTGCCCGACCCGGACGTGGCGCCGGAAGATCGCGTCGTAGCCGCCGAACACGATCCTGTCGTCAGCGGTGCGCCGGTAGTAGTGGAAGTGGTTGGCCAGGTCTGCGATGCCCTCGCGGCCGGCCCAGCCGATGGACTCCAGCTGGGCGGGGGTCAACGGCTGAGTGGCGAGCACGTAGTCGTAGACGGGCACGGTCATGAGCCGGGTGCGTGCCAGCAACGACGGGAACACGTTCGTGGCCAACGCCACGCGCGGTGCCCGGACGGCGCCTGCCGCGGTCTCCACGACGACGGCGGCCGAACCACGCTGCGGCAGGACGGCGGTGACAAGGCTGTGCTCGAAGATCTGCACCCCGAGGTCGGCGGCGGCGCGGGCCAGCCCGGCGGCGAGCTTGGCCGGGTTGACCAGGACCCCGTCGCCTTCGTGCCGGACCGCGCCCAGGTAGGTGGGGGAGTGCACGAGCGCCTGCACACCTGCGGCATCGAGCACCTGCGCATCGCCCTCGGCCTCCAGCCACGGCAGCTGGTGGGGCTCGGTCGCCACGTCCAGGAAACCGACGTGCTCCAGCTCGGCGTCGATGCCCAGCTCGGTGACATCGGCCACCAGAGCCGCCAGGTTCTCCTGGCCGAGGCGTTCGAGGAGGTCGTACTCGTGCGGCCAGCGGCGGCGACCGTTGTCGGCGCCGTGGGTGAGGCTCGCATCGCAGAAGCCTCCATTGCGCCCGGAGGCGGCCCAACCGATCTGCTGGGCCTCGAGCAGCACCACGCGGAGGCCCGGTCGGCGGCGGACCGCCAGCAACGCGGTCCACAGCCCGAGGTACCCGCCGCCGACGACGACGAGGTCGGCGTCGAGCCGCCCGGACAACGCGTCGAAACGAGCGGCGTCGGTCAGCCCCTCACGCCACAGCACGGACTGGCGGCTACCGGCCAGCGCGGCATCGACCAGTCGCGGGTCGGGAGCCAGACGTTCGAAGACCGGCGTTGACATGACGGCGAGCGCTCCTTCGGGCCACGGGGATGGACCTGGTCGGGCACGCTATCGCGGCAGACCGTGTGCGTGTCGGGACCGTCCTGTGGTCGGGCGCTGTCCTCAGGCGAGCGAGAGGAACAGCCGCTCGAGCTTGGCGACATCGAGGGTCTGGGTGGGGTCGCCGTCCTCGTTCTGCGTCTCCACGAGGCACTGCTGCATCCCGGTCGCGATGATCGCGAACCCGGCCTTGTCGAGGGCGCGGCTGACAGCGGCGAGCTGGACCACGATCTGCTCGCAGTCGCGTCCCTCCTCGACGGCGCGGCGCACGGCCGAGAGCTGGCCCTCGGCGCGGCGCAGCCGGTTGACCACGGCGGTCATCTTCTGCGGATCGAGCTGCATGGGTGTCTCCCTCCGGTGCGGCGCCATCGTACGTCGGGTGGTCACGCATACCCCCTGGGGTATATGGTGTCCTCGAATCCAACGTCTCGAGGAGGACGACACATGTGTAGTGCAGTGCGATGCGGTCAGTGCGGCAAGGTCACCTGGTCCGGCTGCGGCCGCCACGTCGACGCGGTCATGGCGAGCGTCCCGGACGCTCAGCGGTGCACCTGCCGGTGAGCCGTCGACGCCTCGTCGTGGTCGGCGGTGTCGCGGGCGGCATGAGCGCCGCCGCCCGCGCCCGCCGGCTCGACGAGAACCTCGAGATCATCGTGCTGGAGGCCGGGCCCTACGTCTCCTTCGCGAACTGTGGCCTGCCCTACCACCTGTCCGGCGACATCCCGTCGGCCGACTTCCTGCTGCTGCACGACCCCCAGTCCCTCGCCGAGGACCTGGCGCTGGATGTGCGTATCGATCACCGCGTGACGGCGATCGACCGCGCCGCGCGCACCGTCACGGTCGTCTCGCCCCAGGGTGAGCAGCAGATCGGGTACGACGCTCTCGTGCTGTCCCCGGGCGCCGTGGCCGTCGAGCCGCCGATCGAAGGCCTGCACGCCGCCCACGTGCACCACCTGCGGACCGTTCCCGACGTCAAGGCGATCGCGGGCCGGCTCGACGATCTGCTGGCCGGCAACCCGAACCCGGTGGCGGTGGTCGTCGGGGCCGGTTTCATCGGTCTCGAAGCGGTCGAGGCGCTCGTCTCGCGCGGCCTGACCGTCCACCTCGTCGAGCTGGCGCCGCAGGTGCTGCCGCCGCTCGACGCCGAGCTTGCTGCCCGGGTCGCCGCTGAGCTCACGCTCAACGGTGTCCAGCTCCACCTGGGCGTCTCGGCCACGAGCGTCGACCCGCAGGTCGTGCTGTCGGACGGCACGACGATCGAGGCCGATCTGGTCCTCGTGAACGTCGGTGTGCGTCCGGCGAGCGGTCTTGCCGCTGCCGCGGGGCTCGAGCTCGGTGCCCAGGGTGCCATCGTCGTCGACCAGGATCAGCGCACCTCCGACGAGCACATCTGGGCCGCAGGGGACGCCGTACAGGTGAGCCGCTACGGCTCAGCGGTTCCGGGCGTCGTCCCGCTCGCCGGGCCGGCGAGCCGGCAGGGTCGGCGCGCCGCCGACTCGATCTGCGGGCACCGCACCACACCGCAGGCACCCGTTCTCGGAACCGCGATCGTGCGGGTGTTCGGCCTGACCGCTGCGGTCACTGGGCTGTCCCAGCGCCAGCTCGCCCAGGCCGGGACGCCGCACGAGGTGGTCCGGGTGCATTCCGGCAATCACGTTGGCTGGCTCCCGGGGTCGCAGATCGTGCACCTCGTGGCCTCCTTCGCTCCGGACGGGACGCTGCTCGGCGCCCAGGCCGTGGGCAGCGACGGGGTCGACAAGCGGATCGACGTGCTCGCCACGGCCATCCGGTCCGGGATGGGTGCCGACGAGCTCGCCGAGCTCGAGCTCGCCTACGCCCCGCCCTACGGTGCAGCCAAGGACCCGGTCAACATGCTGGGCTTCGCCGCCCAGAACGCACTGGACGGCATGATGCCGCAGTGGCAGCCGTCCGAGCTGGACGCGGTGCTGGCCGAGGAGCTGGTGCTGGACGTTCGTACCAAGCGGGAGTGGGACCGCGGGCACCTCGACGGTGCGCTCCTGGTGCCCAACACCGAGGTCCGCGACCGCCTGGAGGAGATCCGGGAGGCGGCCGCCGGTCGGCGGATCGCCGTGCACTGCGCGAGCGGGTTCCGCTCATACCTGGCCACGCGCATCCTCCTGCAGGCAGGTCTGCAGGCCAGGAACCTGTCCGGGGGCTGGATGACGCTCTCGGTCGCCCGCCCGGAGGTCCTGACGCCGACGCACGTCTGATCGGCGAACCGACATGGTCCGCACCCGGTTAGGGGTGCGGACCATGTCGCTGTCCGGACGCAGGCCTCGGCCCGACGGAGGACGTTGGTCCTCGCCGGCCGCCGGAAGAGCAGCGGATCCGCAGGTGGGAGGGACGCACGGGCCTTAGGGCCCTCGGATACCCCGTGGGGTACCCCTACCGTCGAGGCACAGGTACCGCCAATGGGGGCGGGACCCGAACCTCGGGAGCTGTGATGGAGGTTCTCATCCTCGGTGCCGGCACGGCCGGCACCATGGCCGCGGCGGGGCTGCGCAAGCGCCTGCCGGCGGGCAACCGCATCACCGTCGTCGACACGGACGACCGCCACATCTATCAGCCGGGGCTGTTGCTGCTGCCCTTCGGCGTCTACGACACCGGGCAGATCGTGAAGTCGCGACGCGGGGTGCTGCCGCGCGGCGTCGACCTCGTGATGGGGGCCGTCGAGGTCGTCGACCCCGATGATCGAACGGTGACCCTGGCCGACGGACGGGTGCTGCGCTACGACCAGCTGGTCATCGCGACCGGGACCAGCCCGCGGCCCGACCAGACCCCCGGGATGGCCGACACCCCCGGGGTCCATGAGTTCTACACGCTCGAAGGCTCGCAGGCGTTGCGCGAGGCACTCGCCGGTTTCTCCGGCGGCAAGCTCGTGGTCGGCATCACCGAGATGCCGATCAAGTGCCCGGTGGCGCCGTTGGAGTTCGCCTTCCTGGTGGATGCCCACCTGCGCAAGCGCGGGATCCGCGACCGGACGCAGATCACCTACGTGACACCGCTGGACGGGGCGTTCACCAAAGCGGTCTGCTCGCGGGAGCTCGGGCACCTGCTCACCGAGCGCGACATCGTGCTGGAGACCGACTTCATGCTCGAGCACATCGAGGACGGCAAGCTCGTCTCCTACGACGAGCGCGAGATCGACTTCGACCTGCTGGTCACCGTCCCGATCAACATGGGCGCCGACTACGTCGCGAAGTCCGGCCTCGGCGACGAGCTCAACTACGTGCCGACCGACAAGCACACGCTGCGCGCCGAGGGCCACGACGACATCTGGGTGGTCGGTGACGCCGGGAACCTGCCGACGTCGAAGGCCGGGTCCGTCGCGCACTTCTCGATGGAGGTCTTCCTGGCCAACTTCATGGACGTGGTGGCCGGACGCGCGCCGACGGCCTCGTTCGACGGGCACTCGAACTGCTTCATCGAGTCGGGTGACGGCAAGGCGCTGCTCATCGACTTCAACTACGACGTCGAACCGCTGCCCGGCACGTACCCGCTTCCCAAGGTCGGTCTGCCGCTGCTGCGGGAGAGCCGGTTCAACCATCTCGGCAAGCTCGCGTTCCGCTACATGTACTGGTACGCCCTGCTGCCCGAGCGCAAGCTCCCCATCCCGTCCGCCATGTCCATGCGCGGCAAGAAGCAGCCCGCGGGTCACTGACCTGCGACGACGAAGGAGAAGGGTCCATGCCTGTCACCACCATCGCCGAGCACCAGGTGCACGTCGACGCCGAGGGCTTCCTCACCGAGTTCGACGAGTGGGACCCCTCGCTCGCCCCGACCCTGGCCAAGGCCATCGGGATCGAGCTCACCGACCGTCACATGGAGGTCATCACGTTCCTGCGCGCCGATTACAAGACGCAGGGCGAGACGGCGACCACCCGCCGCACCCAGGCCGTGGGCGGCTTCCCCATCAAGGAGCAGTTCGCGCTGTTCCCCGGCAAGCCCGGCAAGAAGATGGCGTACATCGCCGGCCTGCCCAAGCCGAAGGGATGTGTCTGAGATGAGCGAGGACTTCGTGGTCCCGGACTTCGGGTCGAGCGAGGGCACCGGCCGCCACCTGGCGATCATCTGCTCGAAGGGCAACCTCGACATGGCCTATCCGGGCCTGATCCTGGCGAACGCAGCGCTCGGTGAGGGCGTCCAGGTGGACCTGTTCTTCACGTTCTGGGGCTTCGACATGATCATGCGTGACCGGGCCGACGAGATGGCGTTCAGCCCGGCGGGCAACGCCGCCATGCGGATGGGCAACGTCCGGATGCCTCAGGCCCTGGCCCCGGCGCCGGGGATGACCGGCTTGGCGACCCGCATGCTCAAGAAGCAGATCGCCGACCTCGGCATCCCGACCGTGCCGGACTTCCTGGAGCAGATCGTCGCCTCGGGCGGGGCGCTGTGGGCCTGCAAGATGTCGGCGGACATGTTCCACGTGACGGAGGCGGATCTGCGTGACGACCTGTCCGGGATCATCAACGCCGCCACCTTCATCGAGATGACCGACGGGGCGCAGATCCTGTTCATCTGAGCGCCGTACGTGCCCTCGCCCCCATCCGTCGGGGACGAGGGCACGCCGCCGCTAGACCGACAGCGAGCAGTAGACGTGCTGACGTTCGCGCCGCGCCAGTCGGACCAGGCCGCACAGGCCCCGCAGGACTCCCACGAGACGATCGGCGTCGGCGGTGCTGCCGGCGGGCTGGGCGAGTGACCACCGGGCGGCCGCACGCTCGAGCTGGGCCTCGGAGGCCTCCGCCAGGACCCTGGTGAGGTCCGCGGTCAGCTTGACGACCACCCGCTCGGCACCGTCTCGTTCGGCGACGAACGTGATCACAGGACCATGGTGGAGCTCGATGAACTGCTCGCCCGTGCAGACCTCGTGGAGCTGGACCAGGTGCAGGCTCGGGTCCACCCCCCGACCGTCCACGGTCGGGTAGGGAGGGCCGTCGTCGCCCGGTCCGTCGGTGCGGTCGTGGCGGTCCAGGGTCGCCGCCGCGTCGCGGTCGCAGGGAGCCACAAAGTAGTCACAGGCCAGTCCCATGGCGCCATGATGGAGCGGTTCGAGGTGGTGGGTCCGGGTCGGGACGGCCCGGCCGTCCCGCGTTCAGGAGATGTTCGGCGGCACGTTCTCGTCGAGGTCGGCCAGCCAGGCGGCGGCCGAGGCGTCCGAGGGCATCCGCCAGTCGCCCCGGGGGGAGAGGGTGCCGCCGGCCGTGACCTTGGGACCGTTCGGCAGCGCGGACCGCTTGAACTGATGGGCGAAGAACCGGCGGACGAAGATCTCCAGCCAGTGCCGGATCGTTGCGAGGTCGTAGGCGGTGCGGGACTCGGCGGGCCAGCCGGGTGGCCAGGAGCCGGCTGCCAGGTCGTGCCAGGCGTGCCAGGCGAGGAAGGCGATCTTGCTCGGCGCGTAGCCCCGGCGCAGGACGTGGAAGAGCGTGAAGTCCTGCAGCGAGTAGGGCCCGACGATGTCCTGCGTGCTCTGGATCCGCTCGCCGGGGGCCACCGGGACCAGCTCGGGGGAGATCTCCTGGTCGAGGACTGTCGCGAGCACGGCGTTGGTCGCGGCGTCGAAGTGGCGCTCGTCGATGACCCAGCGGATCAGGTGCTGGATGAGGGTCTTGGGGACCCCCGCGTTGATGCCGTAGTGCGACATCTGGTCGCCGACCCCGTAGGTGCACCAGCCGAGCGCGAGCTCCGACAGGTCGCCCGTGCCCAGCACGATCCCGCCGCGCTGGTTGGCCGCCCGGAACAGGTAGTCGGTGCGCAGCCCGGCCTGCACGTTCTCGAACGTCACGTCGTAGAGCGGTTCGCCGCCTGCGAACGGGTGCCCGAGATCGGCCAGCAGCTGACGTGCGGCGGGTCGGATGTCGATCGTCTCGCCCGTCGTGCCCAGGGCCGCCATGAGGGCCAGGGCGCTGGCCTTGGTCTCGTCGCTGGTGGCGAAGCCGGGGAGGGTGAAGGTGAGGATGTCGCTGCGCGGTCGGCCGAGCCGGTCCATCGCCCGGGCGGCCACGATGAGCGCGTGGGTGGAGTCCAGGCCGCCGGACACACCGATCACGATCTTCGGCTGCCCGATCGCGGTCAGCCGCTTCTCGAGGGCGCTGACCTGGATGTTGTAGGCCTCGTAGCAGGCCTGCGCGAGCCGTGCCGGGTCGTCGGGGAC
>JAKLPK010000258.1 GCA_022013895.1 Cellulomonas sp.
ATGACCGCAAGGCCGTAGCCCACGGTCGCGATGTTCCCGGAGACGGCGTCTGCGGCGGCGATGAGTGCCACGGAGTTCACGAGTGCCACGGTGTTCCGTTCCTTTGTGTCTCGGACCCCGGCCGGACGGCTGGGGCTTGGTACGTAGCGGGCGCGAGGCCCGCGGACAGGGTCAGTGCTCTTCAGACACCGACAGGTCGATGTACACGGCCGTCAGGATGACGAAGATGTAGGCCTGCAGGGCGGCCACGAAGATCTCGAAGCCCGTCAGTGCGATCCCCGCGCCGAGCGTCACGATGCCGAACGCCTTGAGCGCCGGACCGGCGCTCAGCAGGAAGAACTGGGTCGCGGAGAAGCAGAGCACCAGCATGAGGTGCCCGGCGACCATGTTGGCCATGAGCCGGATGGCCAACGTCGCGGGACGCAGGATGAAGACCTGGAGGATCTCGATCGGCGTGAGCAGGACGTACATGAACCACGGCACGCCAGCCGGGAACAGGCTCGACTTGAGGAACCCGCCGACGCCCTTGGCCTGGATGCCCGCGGCCAGGTAGGTCACGTACGCGACCAGGGCGAAGAGGATCGGGAGCCCGATCCTCGACGTCCCGGCGATGTTGAGGAAGATGACGACACCGGTGATGTTGAAGGCCAGGATCGAGAAGAAGAGGGTCGTCAGCAGCGGCGTGAACTGCCGCGCACGCTCGACACCGAGCACCTCCTCGGCGACGTTCTTCCGCACGAACTCCATGAGCCACTCGACGGCCGCCTGGGCCCGGCCCGGGACCAGCGTGGCCCGGCGAGCCACGATCACCATGAACACGACGAGCGCCACGGCCGCGATGACCCGGACCAGCATCACCCGGTCGAACTCGTAGGGCGTGCCCTCGAAGAGGATGACCGGGGGGAAGAACTCGGCGATCGACGGGGCGTGGAAGCCACCGGATTCGCCGCCGTCAGCGACCAACAGCGCACTGGCGAGGCTGGACAGAGCGAACTCCCTGAAGTCGTGACCCAGCCCGACGACCAGGTCGCATCTTCGCGCTCACCTGGACCGAACGGACACCCGAACGTGGGGAAGCCTAGCCCATAGGAACCCGTTCATCTCGACATCGAGAGATACCTGTCACGCGATCGGGCCGGGACCTTCGTCACACCGTCGGGGTCGACGGGGGCGTGACGTAGGGCACCCGGCCGGTGGTCACGGCGCGGTAGTCGAGCAGCGCCGAACCGACCACACCGAGTGCGAGCACGGCCGCCAGGACGGGCCGGGAGTAGAAGTCGTAGCCCCGCAGCACCGCCAGCACGACGATCACGAGGAGGACCTTGACCAACCAGGTCCCCATCACCCATGCCCCCATCACCGCAGGGGTCGACCTCGTCGTGCGCAGCAGGGCGACGGTCGTCGTCGCGGAGAACACCAACGCCATCCCGACCCCGATGACCGCGGCCCAGACACCCGCCGTCCCCGCCAGCAGCGCCCCGACCACCACCCCGACGACTGCGAGCGCCACGAGCAGCACGAGGGTCGAGCGCAGAGCGGTGCGGAGGACGTTCGCGGAGGCGTCGCCGTCTGCAGCCGGCTGGTTCATGGTGTCTCCTCGGTGGGTGTGGTGACGCGGCCCCGCAACGGGCCGAGCGTGAGCAGGGTGGCCCCGACGACCCCGACCGCGAGCGCGACCAGCATGGTCGTCGTCGACCAGCGGACCAGTGCCGCGGCGCTGAAGGCGAACACCGCCGTCCACACGTACATGATCGCGACGGCGCGACGTTCGGAGTGGCCGATCGCCAGGAGCCTGTGGTGGATGTGCATCCGGTCGGGATGGAACGGGCTCTGCCCGCGGCCCAGCCGGCGGATCACGGCCATCGTCATGTCGAGCAGGGGCAGGACCAGGACGGCGACCGGCAGCAGGATCGGCAGGAAGGCGGGGAACTGGACCCGCTCGGTCACCGACTCCGGGTCGATCTGCCCGGTGACCACGACCGCCGCGGCCGACACCATTAAACCGAGCACCAAGGCGCCCGAGTCCCCCATGAAGATGGTCGCCGGGGACAGGTTGTGCGGCAGGAAGCCGAGGCACGCGCCCACCATGACGGCGATGACCAGGGTCGCCAGGTTGGCGTAGTCCGTGCGATCCGTCTCGACCGTGAGCAGGTAGGTGTACAGGAAGAACGCCGTGCCGCCGATCGCCAGCAGACCCGCGGCCAGACCGTCCAGGCCGTCGACGAAGTTCACCGCGTTCATCCCGACGACCACCACCAGGATCGTGATGAACACCCACATGCGCGTCGAGCCGACGGTCACCCCGCCGATCGGCAGCTGGTAGAGCAGCACGCCCTGCCAGGCCATGAACCCGGCGGCCAGCACCTGGCCCATGAGCTTGGTGAGCCAGTCCAGGTCCCAGATGTCGTCCGCCACCCCCAGGGCGCAGACCAGACCGCCGCCGCCGAGGATCCCGATGATGGGCCGGACGTCGCTGAACACCCCGGACAGGAAGTGCAGGTGGCTCACCACCAGGAACGCGACGACCATGCCGACGTACATCGCCAACCCGCCCAGTCGCGGCGTCGGGACCGTGTGCACATCGCGTGCGCGGACGGCGGTGATGGCTCCCCAGCGCAGCGCCAGGTACCGGGCCACCGGGGTCATGAGGTAGGTGACCGCGGCGGCCACGGCCATCACGAGCAGATAGGTCCTCACACCGGCGGCTCCGGTGCCTCGACAGCCGCCACCTCACGCAGCGCGGCCAGGTCGAGGACCCCGAACCTCAGCACCTTCAGTCGCCCGCCCGTGGCGTCCACGATGGTCGACGGCGTCAGACCCGGCGTCGGCCCCGCGTCGAGGTACACCGCGACACTCTCGCCGAGCTGGTCGAACGCCTGCGCGGCGGTCGTCGCCGCCGGCCGACCCGTGCGGTTGGCGCTGGACACCGCGAGCGGGCCGGTACGGCCCAGCAGCTCACGGGCGATCTGGTGGTCCGGGACACGCAGCGCCACGGTGCCACCGGTCTCCCCGAGATCCCAGGCCAGCGACGGCTGGGCCTGCACGATCAACGTGAGACCGCCCGGCCAGAACGCCTCGGCCAGTGCGCGTGCGCCGGCCGGAACATCCCGCGCCAGCCCGTCGAGCGTGCGCACATCGGCGATCAGCACGGGCGGCGGCATCTGACGGCCCCGGCCCTTGGCGTCCAGCAGCCCCTGCACGGCGGCCGGGGTGAACGCATCGGCGCCGACCCCGTAGACGGTGTCGGTCGGGAGCACGATCAGCTCACCGCGTCCGAGCGCCGCCACGGCCTCGTCCAGCGCGGACCCGCGGGTCTCCTCGTCCGTGACGTCCCGGATGCGTGCGCCGTCCACGGGGGTCGAGTCTGTCACGCGATCGACCCTGTGCCGGGCGCTCGCCGGGCCACGAGCAGCCGCGGCCGTCCGGTCAGGTCCGGATGGGTGCGGATGTCGACGAACGCAGCGGTCGCGGCCGCATCGGCACGGACGGCCTGCGCCTGGACCTCGGCGTGCTCCATCAGCAGGAGTCCGCCGGGGCGCAGCAGGCGGGCCGCGGCCTGGAGCACCGCGCGGGGCAGGTCCAGCCCGTCGACGCCGCCGCCGTAGAGCGCCAGATCGGGATCGTGGTCACGCACCTCCGGGTCCACCGGTTCGGCGTCGAGCGGGATGTAGGGCGGGTTGGCCGCCAGCACGTCGACGCGTCCGTCGTGCCCGGCCAGCAGGTCGCGGTCGCGTACGTCGCCGATCAGCGCGGTGACCTGCGGGTGGCCGCACGCACGGGCGTTGCGGGCCGCCAGGTCGACGGCCTGCGCCGAACGGTCCACCATCACGACGGTGGCCGAGGTCTCGACGGCCACCGACACCCCGATCGGCCCCGCACCGCAGCACAGGTCGACGACGAGCGGTTCGACGCCCCCTGCCGCGAGCGCGCGGACCTCATCGACCGCCAGCCCCGCGAGCACCTCGGTCTCCGGCCGCGGCACGAACACGCCCGGTTCGACGGTGAGCGTCACGTACCGGAACGCGGTCGAACCGACGATGTGCTGCAACGGTTCGCGGCGACGGCGACGATCGACTGCCTCGGCGTAGCGCCGGCCGAAGTCGTCGGGCGGCGGACCGGCGGTGACCAGGCTCAGCGTGGGCAGGTCGAGCAGATGGGCGGCGATCGCGACCGCGTCGTGCCGCGGTGACGGCACACCGGCCTGCGTGAGCAACTGGGTGGCCGCGGCGACCATCGCCGTCAGACCCGGGCGGGCCTGGTCAGGCACGGGCCGCACCGGCCAGGCGCGCGGCCTCGTCGACCTCGACCGCCGAGGCGATCACCGGCCCCAGGTCACCGTCCAGCACCTGATCGAGGTTGTAGGCCTTGTACCCGGTGCGGTGGTCGGCGATCCGGTTCTCGGGGAAGTTGTAGGTGCGGATGCGCTCCGAGCGGTCCACCGTGCGCACCTGGGAGCGGCGGGCCTCGCTCGCAGCGGCGGCGGACTCCTGGGCCCGGGCGGCCAGCAGTCGGGCGCGCAGCACCCGCATCCCCGCTTCCTTGTTCTGCAGCTGCGACTTCTCGTTCTGCATGGCGACCACGATGCCGGTCGGCAGGTGGGTGATCCGCACGGCCGAGTCCGTCGTGTTCACCGACTGCCCGCCCGGTCCTGAGGAGCGGTACACGTCGATCCTCAGATCGGCCGGGTCGATCTCGACCTCGCCCTCGTCATCGGCCTCGGGCAGTACGACGACACCGGCGGCCGAGGTGTGGATGCGCCCCGCGGACTCGGTGACGGGCACCCGCTGCACGCGGTGCACACCGCCCTCGTACTTCAGGTGGGCCCAGACACCGTCCTCGCCCGCGGCCCGCGACTTGATCGCGACCGAGACGTCCTTGATCCCGCCGAGGTCGGAGCCCGTGGAGTCCAGCACCTGGACCGACCAGCCCTGCCGCTCGGCGTAGCGGGTGTACATGCGCAGCAGGTCGCCCGCGAACAGGGCGGACTCCTCACCGCCCTCCCCCGCCTTGACCTGCAGGATCACATCTCGCCCGTCATCGGGGTCACGGGGCACGAGCACCCGGCGGAGCCGTTCGGCCGCATCCTGCTCGGCGGCGACCAGCGCGGGGAGCTCGGCGGCGATCTGCGGGTCATCGGCCATCTCTGCCGCCGCCTGCGCGTCGTCGGCGGCCGCACGCCAGGTGCGGTAGGCACCGACCACACGGCCCAGCTCGGCGTACCGGCGCCCGATCCGGCGGGCCCGACCCGCATCGGAGTGCAGGGCCGGGTCCGACAGCGCGGCCTCGAGCTCGGCGTGCTCCGCCAGCGCAGGGCCGACCGCGTCGAACGCGTCGCTCACGAGCTCATCTCCTCATCCGGACCACGACGACGAAGCGCCGGCACCCAGGTGGCAGGTGCCACCGGGTGCCGGCGCTGCAAGACAGCTAGTTGGCGGTCTTCTTGCCGTAGCGGGCCTCGAACCGGGCCACGCGGCCACCGGTGTCGAGGATCTTCTGCTTCCCCGTGTAGAACGGGTGGCAGGCGCTGCAGACGTCGGCGTGGATGACGCCGGACGTCACGGTGGACCGGGTGACGAAGGTGCTGCCACAGGTGCAGATCACCTCGGTCGGCACGTACGCCGGGTGGATACCAGACTTCACGGGATTCTCCTTGGTGGGGATGCCCACGGGTCCGGATGCACGGACGGCACCGGTGAACCGCAGACCGACGGACCATTGTGCCAGAACGGTGGCGCGGTCCCGAATCTTCCCGGGCGCGGGGCCCGGGCGCCCGGCCCGGACGGCCCACCCCGGGGGCCCGGGCCGCAGGCCATGCAGACGGGCCACAGGTCGGGGACGTAGATTCACACCATGTCGTCCTACGACCAGCTCACGGTGGCCCTGGTGTTCGACGACGACCTGGACCGGCCCGACGGTGTGCAGCAGTACGTGCTCACCTTGGCCGACGGCCTGCGTCGGCGCGGGCACGACGTGCACCTCATCGCGCCCGCGACGGTGCGGACGGACCTGCCGAACCTGCACGTCATCGGTCGCCACATCACGGCCTCGATCAACGGGAACCGGGTGCGCACCCCGCTGGGCGCCCCGGCGAGCCAGGTGAACCGCCTGCTGGCGCAGGTGCGCCCCGATGTCCTGCACATCCAGATGCCGCACTCACCGTTGCTCGCGGGCCGTTTCGTCCGGGCGGCCCCAGCCGACATGGCCGTGGTCGGTACCTTCCACATCGCCGCGGGTTCGCGGCTCGCCGAGGCGGGCGGCCGGCTGCTGGGCACCGTCGAGCGCCGCGAGCTGCGCCGGTTCGACACGGTGCTGACCATGTCCGACGCCGGGCGGGAGTTCGCGGAGTCGGCGTTCGGCCTCACCACCACACCGGCCACCATGCCGGTCCACCTGCACGCGTTGCCGCCCGATGGCCCGCCGACGCCCGACGACGGAGGGCCGGTGCGGATCCTCTTCCTCGGGCGGCTCGTCGAGCGCAAGGGCGCCCGTGAGCTGCTCGCCGCGCTGGAGCTGCTGGCCTCGCAGCGGCTCGCGCAACGACCGTGGACGGCCGAGCTCGCCGGCGCCGGCCCCCAGGCACGCTCGCTCGCCAAGTTCGTCGCGGAACGCGGTCTGGCCGACCTGGTCACCTTCACCGGGTTCGTGGACGAGCAGAAGAAGGCGGCGCTGCTCGGCACCGGAGACCTCGTGGTCCTGCCCTCGACGCGGGGCGAGAGCTTCGGGATCTCGGTGGTCGAGGCTCTCGCAGCGGCCCGCGGCGTCGTCCTCGCCGGCGACAACCCCGGCTACCGCACCCCGATGGCGGGTCTGGAGCGCCAGCTCGTGGAACCCCGCGATGCCTGGACGTTCGCTCGCACGCTGGCCCGCTGGGTCGACGACCCCGCAGGACGGGCCGCGGCCGTCGGCCCCCAGCGGACCCGGGCGGCACGGTTCGACGCTGAGCTGGCGGTGTCCGAGACGGAGGCCGCCTACCGGGCCGCGCTCGAACGGCGACGCCTGGACCTGCACACCGTCGGCTGAGCAGACCGGCCGGGCGGCACGACGCCCCCGTCCCCCGGGTACGGGAAGGCGGAGGCGTCGGGTCGGACGATCAGAACGTCTTGCCGATGTTCTCCTCGGCCGTGCTCGTTCCCGCCGGGGTGTTCTTCTGCACCTGGAGCAGGAACTCGACGTTGGACTTCGTGTCCCGCAGCTTGCCGATGAGCAGCTCGATGGCCTGCAGCTGGTCGAGGGCGCCGAGCACCCGACGCAGCTTGAAGACGATCTTCAGCTCGTCGTGCGACATGAGGATCTCCTCGCGTCGCGTCCCCGAGGCGTTGACGTCGACGGCCGGGAAGATCCGCTTGTCGGCCAACGAGCGCGAGAGCCGCAGCTCCATGTTCCCGGTGCCCTTGAACTCCTCGAAGATGATGTCGTCCATCTTCGACCCGGTCTCCACCAGGGCCGAGGCCAGGATGGTGAGCGAGCCGCCGTTCTCGATGTTGCGCGCCGCACCGAAGAACTTCTTCGGCGGGTAGAGCGCCGCGGCGTCCACGCCACCGGACAGGATGCGGCCCGAGGCCGGGGCGGCCAGGTTGTAGGCGCGTGACAGTCGCGTGAGGGAGTCGAGCAGCACGACGACGTCCTGGCCGAGCTCGACGAGCCGCTTGGCACGTTCGATCGCCAGCTCGGCGACGATCGTGTGGTCCGAGGCTGGCCGGTCGAAGGTCGAGGCGATGACCTCGCCCTTCACCGTGCGCTGCATGTCGGTGACCTCTTCGGGCCGCTCGTCGACGAGCACGACCATGAGGTGGACCTCGGGGTTGTTCGTCGTGATCGAGTTGGCGATCTGCTGCATGATGATCGTCTTGCCCGCCTTGGGGGGCGCGACGATGAGGCCGCGCTGCCCCTTGCCGATGGGCGCCACGATGTCGATCACCCGGGCCGTCAGGCGCCCGGGGTCGGCGGTCTCCAGACGCATCCGGTCCTGCGGGTACAGCGGTGTCAGCTTGGCGAACTCGGGCCGGTCACGCGCAGCCTCGGGCGACATCCCGTTGACCGTGTCGAGGCGCACCAGGGCGTTGAACTTGTTCGGACGGTTCCCGGCCGGGGCCGGGGGCTGCTCACCGTCACGCGGGGCGCGCACGGCGCCGGTGATCGCGTCACCGCGGCGCAGACCGGACTTCTTGACCTGGCCCAACGGGACGTACACGTCGCCGGGGCCCGGCAGGTAGCCGCTCGTGCGGACGAACGCGTAGGAGTCGAGCACGTCGAGGATGCCGGCGACCGGCACCAGCACATCGTCCTCGGTGACCTCGACGTCGTCCAGGCCGGCCAGGTCCGGTGCGCCCGGGCGTCCGCCGCGGCCACGTTTGGTGCGGTCCCGGTCGCGGTCGCGGTAGCGCTCACGGGAGCGGCGCCGACGTCCGCCGCGCTCGTCACCGTCGTCGAGACCGCGCTGGGCCGCCTGGGGCTGCTGGGAGCCCTGGGCCGGCTGGTTCGGTTCGGACTGCGCGGCGCGCTGCTCCTCGCGCTCCTGGGCGCCGCTCAGGCGCTGCTGCTCACCGGCGGCCGGCACCGGCGCACCGGTGCCGCGGCCAGACCGGCGGCTTCGGCGCTGGGTCTCCGGACGTTCGGCCGGGCTGAGCTTCGCATCGAGCGCGGCCTCGAGCCCGGCGAGCGCCTGGCGACCGTTCCCGTCGGAGCTCTCACCATTGCGTTCGGCGCGCGGGGCGCTCGCGGGACGGTCGGCAGAATCGGCGCGGTCGGCAGCCTCGGCCCCGTCGGCGCTCACGGGGCGGTCGGTGCCTCCGGCGCCTGCGTTGCGCACGGCGCGCGCCGGACGCGAGGACCGCGCGGTGCGGCTGCTCCCATCGGCCGGGGCCTGTGTCGTGGCCGGGGCCACGTCCTTCTCCGGGGCGGCGCTCTGCGCGGCGGCGGCGCGCTGGGGGGCGGCGGCAGGCTCAACGGCGGCGGCGCGCGCAGGGGCCGCCGCGCGCTCGGTGCGTTGCACGGTCGGACGACCCGCGCCGCTCAGCGTGGCGAGCAGGTCGCTCTTGCGCATCTTCGAGGTGCCCTTGACCCCGAGCTTGGCGGCCATCGCCTGCAGCTCGGGGAGGCGCAGCGCGGAGAGCGCAGGCGCGGGGGCGGTACCGCCGGACGTGGTCGCGGCGGCGTCGATGGTGTCTGTCACGAAGGACCCTTTCCCTCGTTCGGGCCGCTGACTGGCAGCGACCGTCCCGCTCGGCGATATGCCGGCACGGGTCTCGAACAGCCACGAGTCGCGTACGGCTGTGGGCACGCGCATGGCTGGGGTGCATCCCCGGTCCGTGGGCGGACCGGACAGCTTCCACGTCTCACGAACGTGCGGGGCGGTCCCGTCGGGACGTGCCGTAGCCGTGAGGCGGGAGGTTCGGGGAGCACAGCGATCGTAGCATCGCGCTCCGTACGTCCCGTGCGATCCGGACGGGATCTCACCCAGGGCGAACGCCGGGGTGCCGTACACCTGCGCGGCAGCGCCCGCGGACTCGCCGCACCCACCTCGCCGCACACCCCGACGCCCGTCCGACGACGAATTGCGCTGTGTCACCGGTGTCTGAGGGGCGAGATGGGACTCCCAGGATGCGAAACACCCCGGATACCGTTCATGAGCCCTGCCGTAACGGCGACCCGCCAGGCTGGGGCACCCCGCACCAGATCCTGGAGGACCTCCGATGAGCACCTCGCCGTCGCACCTGCTGATCGTCCCCGACCTGACCCAGCTGTCCCGGCGCAGCCTGCTCAAGGGGCTCCTGGTCGGCGGTGCGACCGTGGGTGCCCTCGCGGCCTGCGCGCCCTCCACGTCATCCCCGACCGCGACGGGGACCGCGACGGTCGGGACCGACACGGGTGCCGAGATCGACCTGGTGACCATCGCGCTGCCCGGTTCGCTGTCCTCGCTGGACGTGAACACCGAGGCCGGCATCCTCAACTACTACGTCGCGGCGATCGCCCAGGAAGGCCTCCTGCAGGTCGAGCCGGACGGCACGCTGACCCCGGCCCTCGCCTCCGCGTGGAACCGGGTGGATGCGTCGACCTACGTGTTCACGCTGCGCGACGACGCCACCTTCGCCGATGGCACGCACGTCACCGTCGAAGACGTCCTGTACTCCATCGAGAAGGCACGCGACCCGCAGGTCAGCCCGGGCACGTCCTGGGCGTGGGCGGGCGTCGACACGGTCACGCAGTCCGGCGACCTGGAGATCACGATCGCCCTGTCGGCCCCGAACGTGGCGTTCGAGTGGAACCCCACCGCCGCCGGTGCCCTGTTCGTCACGTCGAAGGCGTTCTTCGAGAAGGTCGGCACCCTCGGCACCGCGGACTCCCTCATCCTCGGCTCCGGCCCCTACCGGGCCACGTCCTTCCAGCCCGACTCGTACGCCGAGTTCGAGCGCGTCGAGACCTGGTGGGGCGGTGTGCCGAAGGTCAAGAAGGTGCGGTTCGAGTTCATCGCCGACGAGAACGCCCGGCTGCTGGCCCGGCAGTCCGGCGACATCGACCTGGCCTTCAGCGTGCCGATCGACCAGCTCGACCAGTGGAAGGCCACCGACGGCACCCGGATCGAGACGGTCTCCGACCGGTCCTGGGCCGGGATCCTGTTCGACGTGACGGTCGCACCGTTCGACGACGTGCACGTGCGCACGGCGATCGCCTACGCCTGCAACCGCCAGGACATCGTCGACGGTGTGCTCAACGGCAACGGGGAGGTCGCGCTCGGCATGCCCGCCCCCTCCGTGCTCGCCACGGCGGTCTCCGAGTCCGAGGCCCGCACGCTGCTGGCCACGATCCCCCAGTACGACTTCGACCTCGACGCGGCCAAGGCCGAGCTCGCGAAGTCCGCGGTGCCGGACGGGTTCACCGTCGAGTGGACCTACCCGAACAGCGGTCCCCAGCTGGGCCGCGCCGCCCAGGTCATCGCGGCAGACCTCGCCACGATCGGCATCACGGTCAACGTGGTCGAGCAGCCGCTCGAGCAGTGGCTGGCCTCGATCGGCGACGGTGAGCACGGCCTGTCGTACATGTGGTACTTCCCGACCACGGGCGACCCGGGCGAGCTGGTCGGCTACCTGCTGGGCGACGGCAACCCGGGCGCCTTCACCGACGCCGAGGTGAGCGCCCAGCTGGCGACGGCGAACTCGGAGACCGACCCGACCACCCGCACCACGGCGATCATTGCCGCCAACGCCGCCGCGGCCGCCCAGGTCGCCCAGGTCCCGCTCTGGTGGGGGGTGAGCTCGACCGCCGTCGACGAGTCGATCGGGCTGAGCGACTACGGCTCGTACTTCTTCGTCGGCCCGTGGGGCTCGCGGCTGTACGCCGCAGCATGAGGCTCGCCGTCGGCATCGGCCGGCGGCTGGCCGCCACCACCGCTCTGCTGCTCACCCTGTCCTTCCTCGTGTTCTCGCTGCTGTACCTGGCACCCGGGGACGTCGCGCGCAACCTCCTGGGCACCCGGCCCGTCTCGGACGAGGCGCTCGCCGCGGTACGCGAGAAGTTCGGGCTCGACCAACCGTTCCTGGTGCAGTACTGGCACTGGCTGTCCGGGGCGCTCACAGGCGATCTCGGCGATTCGGTGCGGTCCGGCTCAGCCGTCTCGGCGGTGCTCGGGCAGCGGGTGGGGCTCACGCTGCAGCTCACGGTGCTGGCGTTCGTGATCGCGCTCGGGATCGGTATCCCGGCCGGCGTGCAGGCGGCCCGGCGGCACGGCAGCGCGCAGGACCGGACGATCGTCGGGCTCGCCGTCATCGGGGTCGCGGCACCCGGTTTCGCGGTGGGGCTGCTGCTGCTCTACGTGTTCGCGGTGATGCTCGGCTGGTTCCCGGTGTACGGCACCGGGCAGACCCCGCTCGACCGGCTCTGGCATCTGGCGCTACCCGCCGTGGCACTGGCCGCCGGGCTCGCCGCGCTCGTCGTCAAGGTGACCCGCACCGCCGTGCTGCGCGAGCTCGAATCGGACTACGTGACGTTCGCCCGGGCGCGCGGGCTGCGACCTCGGGCGGTGGCCCGGCTCTACCTGACGAATGCGGCCATCCCCGTGCTCACCAGCGCCGGGCTGCTGCTCGCCTTCCTGTTCGGCGGCACGATCCTGGTCGAGACGACGTTCTCGTTGCCCGGGCTGGGATCACTGCTCGCCGAGTCGATCACGTTCAAGGACATCCCCGTGGTGCAGGCCGTGACGTTGGTGGTGGCCGTCGCGATCAGCCTGGCCGGCCTCGTCGTCGACCTGCTCACCCTGGCCGTCGACCCGCGCGTGCGACGGGCGGGTCTGACGTGAGCGCCGTCGCGGTTCCGCTGACCCGGCCACGGACGGCCGTGCGCAGGCTGCGCGCCATGCCGGGTGCCGTCCAGGGAGCCTGGATGGTGATCGGGCTGCTCGGCGTGCTGGTGGTGGCCGGTCCGTGGATCGCCCCGCACGCCCTGGCGCAGGACGTGCTGCTCGGCGTGGTGCCCGCGGGCTCCCCCGGGCACCTGCTCGGTACCGATGCGCTCGGCCGCGACGTGCTCGCCCTCACCGTCGCCGGTACCCGTTCGGCGCTCATCGGGCCGCTGGTGATCGCCCTCGGGTCGATGACCCTCGGGCTGCTGCTCGGCGCCCCTGCGGGGTACCGCGGCGGGCTGCTCGACACGGTGGTCGGGCGCTGGTGCGACCTCGTCCTGGCCCTCCCGCCGATCCTGCTGGCGATCGTCGTCGCGGGCGTCATCGGTGGCGGGTACTGGGTCTCGGTCGCCGTGCTCATGGTGCTGTTCTCCCCGTCGGACACCCGGATGATCCGCGCGGCCGTGCTGGCCACCCGGCACCGGCCCTACCTGGAGGCGACCCGCGTGCTCGGCGTGTCCACCCCGCGGGTGCTGGTCCGCCACGTGCTGCCCAACATCGCACCCATCGCCCTGACGAACGTGTTCCTCGACGTGGCGTTCGCGCTGGTGGCCATGTCGTCGCTGTCCTACCTCGGCGTCGGCGTCGCGCCCGGTGCCGCCGACTGGGGACGGCAGCTGTCCGACGGACGCGACCTGCTGTTCACCAACCCGGCCGCCTCCGTCGTGCCCGGGGTCATGATCATCGTGGCGGCGGTGGCCGCCAACGTCATCGGCGACTGGTTGGCCGACCGGTTCGGCGTCGGGGACGAGGTGCGCGCATGAGCACCGTGCTGTCCGCGCGCGATCTGCAGGTCCGGTCGGCCGCTGGGCCGATCGTCACCGGCGTGGACCTCGACCTGCACGTCGGGACGACGGTGGCCGTGGTCGGCGAGTCCGGTTCGGGCAAGTCCATGGTCGCGAAGGCCCTGTCCGGTCTGCTTCCCCGCGGCGTGCACGCCGACGGACAGGTCGAGCTGGCCGGCAGCCCCCTGGACCTGGCCGGCGGTGAACGCGTCTGGGCGCCGGTGCGGGGCCGTCAGATCGCACTGCTGCTGCAGGACCCGTTCACCTCGCTGTCCCCCGTGCACCGCTGCGGACCGCAGGTGGCGGCCGCACTGCCCGACGGGCTGAGCCGGACGGAGCGTCGCGACCGGGTCGCCGCCGGGCTGGCGGAGGTCGGTCTGGACCCGCAGGTGGCCCGCCGCTACCCGTTCGAGCTGTCCGGCGGGATGCGCCAGCGGGTGGCCATCGCCGCCGCCCTGGCCGCCGGGCCGCAGGTGCTGCTGGCCGACGAACCGACCACGGCGCTGGACGTGACGACGCAGCGCGCGATCCTCGACCTCATCGGCGAGCTGCGCAGCAGCCGCGGGATGGCCGTCGTGCTCATCACGCACGACCTGGAGCTGGCCCGCGAACGCGCCGACCACCTCGTGGTGCTCTACGCCGGGCGCGTGCTGGAGACCGGACCGACCCGGGACGTCATGTCCCGGCCCGGGCACCCGTACACCCGGGCGTTGCACGAGGCCAACCCGCCGCTCGAGCACCGGGTGGCCCGGCTCGCCGTCATCGAGGGCAACGTCCCGCGACCCGCCCAGGTGGCCGGCCGGTGCGTGTTCGCCGATCGCTGCCCCAAGGTCCAGGACGTGTGCCGGCAGGGTGAGCCGCCGTTGGTGGACGTCGGGGCCGGGCGCCGCTCGGCCTGCCTGTTCGCCGCCGATGAGCTGACCGGTGCGGCTGTCCCACCGGCGCTCGCGCCGCCGGTGCTCCGCGCAGATCGCGCCGAGGCCGTCGTGCAGATCACCGGGCTGACCAAGACCTTCCCCGGGGCCACCGTGCCGGCGCTCGACGCCGTCGACGTGCTGGTCGGTGCCGGCGAGTGCGTCGGGGTGGTCGGCGAGTCCGGTTCGGGCAAGACGACCCTGGCCCGCTGCCTGGTGGGGCTGGAGCAGGCCGACGGCGGGCAGGTCCGATTCCTCGGACCGCTCGCACCCACGGGCGACCCGGCCGGGAGGCCGTCCCACCGGCTGGTGCAGATCGTGTTCCAGGACCCGTACTCGGCGCTCGACCCGGCGCTGACGATCGGTGCGACGCTCGCCGAGGCGCTCGGGGTGGGTGGCCGTCCGCGGTCGGACGTCGCCGAGCTGCTCGACCTGGTCGGGCTGCCCGCGAGCTACGCCACACGGCGTCCGCACGCCCTGTCCGGCGGTGAGCGGCAACGGGTCGCGATCGCCCGCGCGCTGGCCCCCGGTCCCTCGCTGCTGGTGTGCGACGAATCGGTCTCGGCGCTCGACGTGTCGGTCCAGGCCCAGGTGCTCAACCTGCTGCACGAGCTGCGCGGAAGGCTCGGGCTCTCGCTGGTGTTCATCTCCCACGACATGGCCGTGGTGCGCCAGATGGCCGACCACGTCTACGTCATGCTGCGCGGGCGGGTGGTCGAGGACGGTCCCACCGACCAGGTGCTGTCCCGCCCGGGTCACGACTACACACGCGCGCTCATGGCCTCGGTGCCGGGCCGCGCCCAGGAGGAGAGCGCGTGAGCACGCTGACCGTCGTCGTCGACCCGCTGCGTCGGACGACGGCACCGCCCGTCACCGACGGCGGCTACGACGCGCTCGTGGCCGCGGCCCGCGACGACGAGGTGGCCACCCGCCTCGCGGCCGTGGGCGTCCCCCCCGATGCGATCGTCGGAGCGCTCGCCTCCTGGGCAGAGCCGACGTCGTGGCAGGTGCGCACCCTGATCCGGCTGCAGGACGGCGACCGCGTGGCGGGCGTCGGGCTGGTGACCGCCCGCCCGCTCACCCGCGGGCTGCGGTTGACCGGCTGGTGGTCGGCCCAGCCGGGTTCGGTCACCGTGGCACGTGCGCTGGTCGACGCGGCGCTGGCGCTGGCGCGGGCCGACGGGTGGGCGAGCCTGACACTGACCGTGGCACCGGACGACCCGAGCTTGTGGGAGGCGGGTCTGGCGGCCGGTCTCGTACCGCTCACCCCGCCGGCCTCCGGGGCCCCGCTCCCGCACGAACCCGGTGCGCTGCCCCGCGGGCTGCGGCTGGTTCTTGCCGACGTCCATGCCGACCGACCGGTCCCCTACATGCGACAGACAACCGACTACACCTGCGGTCCCGTCGCCGGGTCGATGGCACTGGCCGGAGCCGGGCTGGCCGGGGCGCCCGACCGCCGCGGTGAGCTCGCGCTGTGGCGGGAGGCGACCTACATGCCCGGCTGCGACCCGTTCGGACTGGCCCTCGCCCTGGCCTCGCGCGGGGCCGCACCGACGGTGTGGAGCAGCAGCACCGAGCCGACGCTGATCGACGCCGCCTCCGCGCCGGGCACCCAGGAGATGCAGCAGTTCGTGCTGGGCGACTTCCGCGACCGGGCGATCGCCGCCGGGCTGCCGCTGCGTCACGAGCAGCCGACCGTGACCGCACTGCACGAGCACCTGCTGACCGGCGGCATCGCACTGCTGCTCATCGACCAGCACCCGATGCACCTCGAACCGTGCCCGCACTGGATCACCGCGCACGGGGTGTGGAGCCGGGGCGAGGAGTCCGGGGTGCTCGTCGACGACCCGTGGACCGACGTCGACCTGGGTGAGACCTGGCTCGACGCGACCGGGCTGCCGCTGCCGGATGCGACCGTGGAGGTGCTGTGGGGCTGGGGCGGCGCGCGCGCGGCCCTGCTGCTCCCGGCCTGAGGGGCCGCGGACTCAGAACCGCTCGACGGTCCCGCCCGTCCGGTCGACCTCCGGGGCCAGGATGCGCCATCCGCCGAGCACCCCGCCGAACACCTCGTGCATCGCGGCCTGGGCGTCGATGAGCCCCTCGACCCCGAACGCCAGCACCGTCGGCCCGGCGCCGGAGACCACGGCAGGCACCCCGAGCCGGCGCAGCGCGTCCACCAGGGCCAGGCTGTCCGGCATCACCGAACGGCGCTGCTCCTGGTGGAGGCGGTCGACGGTCGCCTCGAACAGCAGCTCGGGCCGCCGGCCCAGGGCCTCGACCAGCAGGGCCGCCCGGGAGAGCTGGAACGCGGCATCGGCGTGCGGCACCCGGTCGGGCAGCACCTTGCGCGCCATCGCGGTCGCCAACCGGGTGGGGGGTACGGCGACGACCGGCCGGACGGAGGCGTGCAGCTCGAGCGGGACGGCGTGCGGCCCCGGCAACCAGGCCAGGGTGAGCCCACCGAGCACGGCAGGTGCGGCGTTGTCCGGGTGGCCCTCGCGACGGGTCGCGAGCTCCAGCACCCGGGCATCGTCGAGGGCGTCCGGTTCGGCGATCAGCCCGCGCACCGCCAGGATGCCCGCGACCACGGCGGCCGCCGAGGAGCCCAGCCCGCGCCCGTGCGGCACGACGTTGGTGCACCGCACGCGCAGCCCGGTCCGGGAGACGCCGACCTCGTCCATCGTGTCCAGGATGGTCGCGGCCACCAGGTGCCGGTCCCCGCTCGGCAGCTGACCGGCGCACTCGCCGACCACCTCGACGACGACGTGCGAGCTCGCGGTGGTCGTCACCTCGACCTCGTCGTACAGAGCGAGGGCAAGACCCATCGCGTCGTAGCCGGGGCCCAGGTTCGCGCTGGTCGCGGGCACGCGGACCCGCACCCGGTCGGCGGCCAGGCGCACGGTTCAGTCCAGCCCGAGTGCGCCGGCGATGGACACCACATCCGCCGTCACCCGCTGCGGACGCACCTCGACGCCGTCCGGTCCGCGCAACGCCCACTGCGGGTCCTTGAGGCCATGCCCGGTCACCGTGATCACGATGGTGGCCCCGGCCGGCACGCGTCCGGCTTCGGCGAGCATGAGCAGCCCAGCGACCCCGGCGGCCGACGCCGGTTCGACGAACACGCCGACCTGCGCGGACAGCACCTTGTGCGCGGCCAGGATCTGCTCATCGGTGACGGACTCGATGAGCCCGCCCGAGGCGTCCCGGGCCTGCTCGGCCTGCGCCCACGAGGCGGGGTTGCCGATCCGGATGGCGGTCGCGATGGTCTCCGGTTCGGTCACCGGGTGACCCAGCACGATAGGTGCCGCCCCAGCCGCCTGGAAGCCCCACATCGCCGGGGTCCGGGTGGCCACGGCGCCGTGCGCGGCACCGGCGCCCAGGCCCGCGTACTCGCGGTAGCCCTTCCAGTACGCCGTGATGTTGCCGGCGTTGCCCACCGGGAGGATGTGGATGTCGGGGGCATCGCCCAGGGTGTCCACGATCTCGAACGCCGCGGTCTTCTGGCCCTCGATCCGGTCCGGGTTCACCGAGTTGACCAGCTCGACCGGGTAGGCCTCGGCGAGCTTGCGCGCGGCCACGAGGCAGTCGTCGAAGTTGCCGTCGACCTGCAGCAGCCGGGCACCGTGCGCGACCGCCTGGGACAGCTTGCCCATC
>JAKLPK010000259.1 GCA_022013895.1 Cellulomonas sp.
GAACTCGATGCCCTCGAGCTGCGGGAACGTGGTGAGCAGGTGCGAGGCGAGCGTGCGGAACGTGGCGGGGCGGTCCTCGTGGCCGACCCTGACCTGACGCCGGAAGATGGCGTCGTAGCCGCCGAACACGATCCGGTCGTCGGCCGTGCGCCGGTAGTAGTGGAAGTGGTTGGCCAGGTCGGCGATGCCCTCACGCCCCGCCCACCCGACGGACTCCAGCTGGGCGGCGCTCAACGGCTCGGTCGCCAGCACGTAGTCGTACACGGGCACCGTCATCAAGCGGGTACGGGCCAGGAGGGACGGGAAGACGTTCGTGGCGAGCGCCACCCGGGGTGCCCGCACGGTGCCGGCGGCGGTCTCGACGACGACGGCGGTCGAGCCCCGCTGCGCCAGGACGGCGGTCACGGGGCTGTGCTCGAAGATCTGCACCCCGAGGTCGGCTGCGGCCCGGGCCAGCCCGGCGGCGAGCTTGGCCGGGTTGACCAGCACCGAGTCGCCCTCGTGCCGGACGGCGCCGAGGTAGGTGGGGGAGTGGACGAGCGACTGGACGCCGGCGGCGTCGAGCAGACGTGCTCCGCGGTCGGCCTCCAGCCAGGGCAGCTGGTGGGTCTCGGTCGCGACGTCGAGGAACCCGACGTGCTCGAGCTCGGCGTCGATGCCCAGCTCTGCGACGTCGGCGATCAGCGCGTCGAGGTTCTCCTGGCCGAGGCGCTCGAGCAGGTCGTACTCGTGCGGCCAGCGGCGCCGACCGTTGTCGGCGCCGTGGGTCAGGCTCGCATCGCAGAAGCCCCCGTTGCGCCCGGAGGCCGCCCACCCGATCTGCTGGGCCTCGAGCAGCACGACGCGGAGGCCCGGCCGGCGGCGTACCGCCAGCAGCGCGGTCCACAGCCCGAGGTACCCGCCGCCGACGACGACCAGATCGGCGTCGAGCTGCCCGGACAGCGCGTCACGGCGCGGCTCGTCGAGCAGGTCCTCGCGCCACAGCACGGACTGACGGCTGCCCGCGAGTGCTGCCTCGACGAGTCGGGGGTCGGGAGCCAGGCGTTCGAAGACCGGTGCTGACATGACGTGGAGCGCTCCTTCGACCCGCGGGGATGGGTCTGGTCAGGCACGCTATCGCGGCAGGCGGTGCCCGGGTCGGGAACGTCCTGTGGTCGGCCGGTGCGCTCCGGGGTCGGGCTGGTCCGGGCGATCGGGCTCAGGCGAGCGAGAGGAACAGCCGCTCGAGCTTGGCCACGTCGAGGGTCTGGGTGGGGTCGCCGTCGGGGCTCTGGCTCTCGACGAGACACTGCTGCATCCCCGTCGCGATGATGGCGAAGCCGGCCTTGTCGAGGGCTCGGCTGACGGCCGCGAGCTGGACGACGATCTGCTCGCAGTCGCGTCCTTCCTCGACTGCGCGGCGCACGGCCGAGAGCTGGCCCTCGGCGCGGCGCAGCCGGTTGACCACGGCGGTCATCTTCTGCGGGTCGAGCTGCATGGGTGTCTCCCTCCGGTGAGGCAATGCTACGACGGCTGGTCTCCTATACCCCCGGGGGTATATGCTCACCGTGAGGTCAACGTCTTGAGGAGGACGACACATGTGTAGTGCAGTGCGATGCGGTCAGTGCGGCAAGGTCACCTGGTCCGGCTGCGGCCGCCACGTCGACGCGGTCATGGCGAGCGTCCCGGACGCTCAGCGGTGCACCTGCCGATGAGCCGTCGACGCCTTGTCGTGGTCGGCGGGGTCGCGGGCGGCATGAGTGCCGCCGCCCGCGCCCGCCGGCTCGACGAGACCCTTGAGATCGTCGTGCTGGAGGCTGGGCCCTACGTCTCCTTCGCGAACTGTGGCCTGCCCTATCACCTGTCGAACGACATCCCCTCGGCCGACTTCCTGCTGCTGCACGACCCCCAGTCGCTGGCCGAGGACCTGGCGCTGGACGTGCGCATCGACCACCGGGTGACCGCCATCGACCGTGCGGCGCGGATCGTGACGGTCGTGTCCCCGCAGGGCGAGGAGCAGATCGGGTACGACGCTCTTGTGCTGTCCCCGGGCGCAGTGGCCGTCGAGCCGCCGATCGAGGGCCTGCATGCCGACCACGTGCACCACCTGCGCACGGTGCCCGATGTCAAGGCGATCGCCGCTCAGCTCGACGGTCTGCTCGCCGACAACCCGAACCCGGTGGCCGTGGTCGTCGGGGCCGGTTTCATCGGGCTCGAGGCCGTCGAGGCGCTCGTCTCCCGCGGAGTGACCGTCCACCTCGTCGAGCTGGCGCCGCAGGTGCTGCCGCCGCTCGACGCCGAACTCGCTGCCCGGGTCGCCGCTGAGCTCACGCTCAATGGTGTCCAGCTTCATCTGGGCGTCTCGGCCACGAGCGTCGACCCGCAGGTCGTGCTCTCGGACGGCACGACGATCGAGGCCGATCTGGTGCTGGTCAACGTCGGCGTCCGGCCGGCCACGACCCTGGCCGCCGACGCCGGGCTCGAGCTCGGGGTGCAGGGCGCGATCGTCGTCGACCAGGACCAGCGCACCTCCGACGAGCACATCTGGGCCGCGGGTGACGCCGTGCAGGTGAGCCGGTACGGGCTGACCGCGCCGGGGGTCGTCCCGCTCGCCGGCCCGGCGAGCCGGCAGGGGCGACGCGCTGCCGACTCGATCTGCGGGCACCGCACGACACCGCAGGCACCGGTGCTCGGCACCGCGATCGTGCGGGTCTTCGGGCTGACCGCCGCAGTGACCGGCCTGTCGCAGCGTCAGCTCGCCCAGTCCGGGACGCCGCACGAGGTGGTCCGGGTGCACTCCGGCAACCACGTCGGCTGGCTCCCGGGGTCGCAGATCGTGCACCTGGTGGCGTCCTTCGCCCCGGACGGGACGCTGCTCGGCGCCCAGGCCGTGGGCAGCGACGGGGTCGACAAGCGGATCGACGTGCTCGCCACGGCCATCCGGTCCGGGATGGGTGCGGACGACCTCGCCGAGCTCGAGCTCGCCTACGCGCCGCCCTACGGTGCCGCCAAGGACCCGGTCAACATGCTGGGCTTCGCCGCCCAGAACGCACTGGACGGCATGATGCCGCAGTGGCAGCCGTCCGAGCTGGACGCCGTGCTGGCCGATGAGCTGGTGCTGGACGTCCGGACCAAGCGGGAGTGGGACCGTGGGCACCTCGACGGCGCCCTCCTGGTGCCCAACACCGAGGTCCGCGACCGTCTGGAGGAGATCCGCGAAGCGGCCGCCGGTCGGCGGATCGCCGTGCACTGCGCGAGCGGGTTCCGCTCCTACCTGGCCACCCGGATCCTCCTGCAGGCGGGTCTGCAGGCCAGGAACCTGTCCGGGGGCTGGATGACGCTCTCGGTCGCCCGTCCGGAGGTCCTGGCGCCGACGCACGTCTGATCGGCGGACCGACGTGGTCCGCGCCCCGATCCGGGGTGCGGACCACGTCGGCGTCCCGGTGCAGGCCCCGGCCTGACGAAGGACGTTGGTCCTCGCCGCCCGCCGGATCAGCAGTGGATCCGCAGGTGGGAGGAACGCCCGGGCCTTAAGGCCCTCGGATACCCCATGGGGTACTCCTAGCGTCGAGGCACCGGTACCGCCAATGGGGGCGGGACCCGAACCTCGGGAGCTGTGATGGAGGTTCTCATCCTCGGCGCCGGCACGGCCGGCACCATGGCTGCGGCGGGGCTGCGCAAGCGCCTGCCCGCGGGCAACCGCATCACCGTCGTCGACACCGACGATCGCCACGTCTACCAGCCGGGGCTCCTGCTGCTGCCCTTCGGCGTCTACGACACCGGGCAGATCGTGAAGTCCCGGCGCGCGGTGCTGCCGCGCGGGGTCGACCTCGTGACGGGGACAGTCGAGGTCGTCGACCCAGAGGGCCGGACGGTGACCCTGACCGACGGGCGGGTGCTGCGCTACGACCAGCTGGTCATCGCGACCGGGACGAGCCCGCGGCCCGACCAGACCCCCGGGATGGCCGACACCCCCGGGGTCCATGAGTTCTACACCCTCGAGGGTTCGCAGGCGTTGCGCGAGGCGCTGGCCGGCTTCTCCGGCGGCAAGCTCGTGGTCGGCATCACCGAGATGCCGATCAAGTGCCCGGTGGCGCCGCTGGAGTTCGCCTTCCTGGTGGACGCCCACCTGCGCAAGCGCGGGATCCGGGACCGGACGCAGATCACCTACGTGACGCCGCTGGACGGGGCCTTCACGAAGGCCGTCTGCTCGCGGGAGCTCGGGCACCTGCTCACCGAGCGGGACATCGTGCTGGAGACGGACTTCATGCTCGAGCACATCGAGGACGGCAAGCTGGTCTCCTACGACGAGCGCGAGATCGACTTCGACCTGCTGGTCACCGTCCCGATCAACATGGGCGCCGACTACATCGCGAAGTCCGGGCTGGGTGACGAGCTCAACTACGTGCCGACCGACAAGCACACCCTGCGCGCCGAGGGGCACGACGACGTCTGGGTGGTCGGTGACGCCGGGAACCTGCCGACGTCGAAGGCGGGGTCCGTCGCGCACTTCTCCATGGAGGTCTTCCTCACGAACTTCATGGACGTGGTGGCCGGGCGCGCCCCGACCGCTTCCTTCGACGGCCACTCGAACTGCTTCATCGAGTCAGGTGACGGCAAGGCGCTGCTCATCGACTTCAACTACGAGGTCGAACCGCTGCCGGGCACCTACCCGCTGCCCACGGTCGGTCTGCCGCTGCTGCGGGAGAGCCGGTTCAACCACCTCGGCAAGCTCGCGTTCCGCTACATGTACTGGTACGCCCTGCTGCCCGAGCGCAAGCTCCCCATCCCGTCCGCCATGTCCATGCGCGGCAAGAAGCAGCCCGCGGGTCACTGACCTGC
>JAKLPK010000260.1 GCA_022013895.1 Cellulomonas sp.
AGGCCGATCGGGGTCACCGGGTTCTCGGACAGACCGACGCGGGCGAGCAGCTTGGCCGCCTCGGCGTTGGTCTTGTTCCAGTCGACGAGGCCACCGGGGGCCCGCTGCTCGTTGCCGAGGAAGATGTTCTCGGCCACCGACAGGTAGGGCACGAGGGCCAGCTCCTGGTGGATGATCACGATCCCCTTGTCCTCGGAGTCGTTGATCGAGCCGAACTTCACCTCCTCGTCCTCGAACAGGATCGTGCCCTCGTAGTCGCCGTGCGGGTAGAGCCCGGACAGCACCTTCATGAGGGTCGACTTGCCGGCACCGTTCTCCCCGCAGATCGCGTGGATCTCGCCGCGGGCCACGGTGATGGACACGTCCTGCAGGGCCTTGACCCCGGGGAACGTCTTGGTGATGGACTGCATCTGGAGAATCGGGCTGGTCACGCCTCGCTCCTACCTTCGTGGGTGGGTGCACCGCGCCCGGGCCGGCCGGCGATGCGTGCCGGCCGGCCCGGGGTCGTGCAGGGTGCTGCGGAGCGTCAGCCGGCCTGGCCGGCCTGGACCTCGGCCTCGGTGTAGTACCCGGAGTCGATGAGCAGGGACTGGATGTTGTCCTTGTAGACGATGTCGGACTGCAGCAGGAAGGACGGCACGACCTTCACGCCGTTGTCGTACGCCTCGGTGTCGTTCGCCTCGGGCGTCTCGCCTGCCATGAAGGCCGAGGCCGAGATGACGGCCTGGTCGGCGAGCTTGCGGGTGTCCTTGAAGATCGTCGCGAACTGCACGTCGTCGTTGATCAGCTTGACCGAGGCGATCTCGGCGTCCTGGCCGGTGACGATCGGCAGACCATCGGTGATCGTCGGGCCGTAGCCGGCGTTCTGCAGCGCCGTGATGATGCCGCGGGAGATGCCGTCGTAGGGCGACAGCACACCCTGGAGCTTGTCACCCGAGGAGTAGGTGGAGGTCAGCAGGTCCTCCATACGCTTCTGGGCGGTCTCCTGCAGCCAGCGCAGCGTGGCGGCCTGCTCGATGCTGGTCTGGCCGGACTTGACGACCAGGGTGCCCTCGTCGATGTACGGCTGCAGCGTGTCGATCGCGCCGTCGAAGAAGAACTTCGCGTTGTTGTCGTCGAGCGACCCCGCGAACAGCTCGATGTTGAACGGGCCGGTGGCCGTGCCCGCGGACCCGTCGGCGTTGAGGAGGCCGAGGCCCACGAGCAGCGAGGTGGCCTGCTGCACGCCGACCTTGTAGTTGTCGAACGTCACGTAGAAGTCGACGTTCGCGCTGTCCCGGATGAGCCGGTCGTACGCGATGACCTTGATGCCCTTGTCAGCGGCGCTCTGCAGCTGGTTGGCCAGTGCCGTGCCGTCGATCGAGGCGACGATCAGGAGCTTGGCGCCCTTGGTGATCATCTGGTCGATCTGCTGCTGCTGGGTCGGGATGTCGTCGCCCGCGTACTCCAGGTCGACCGTGTAGCCGGCCTTCTCCAGGCCCTCCTTGACGGCCTCGCCGTCGTTGATCCAGCGCTCGGAGGTCTGGGTCGGCATCGCGACGCCGATCAGCCCGCCCTCTTCGGCCGTGGCATCGCCGGTGGAGCCGGAGCCACCGCCGGCACCGCTGCCGGAGCAGGCAGCCAGACCGAGCGCCATGACGGCGCCCACGGCTGCGACGAAGATCTTTCTCCTCATGTCTTCACCCTTCTCGTCTTCGAGAGTGCGCTGCGCCCAACGTCGGGGCGGTGAGGAGGACTGGCGCCCATCCTCGTCGTTGACCCGGGCCGCCCGACGGCCACAGTGGCGGCGGGACCAGCAGGAGCCACTCTCCTTGGCTTCGGTTGTCGAAGTCAAGGCGAAGCGAGGCTCCTTCGATTGCGGTTCAGTAACGGTCTGGTCGCGATCGGACGAGTGTTCCGACCGGAATGCGGCCCTCAGAGGCGGCGTTGCCTTCTAGAGTCGAAGACTTGGTGCGGCCGCGCCCACCCTGCCGATCAGACGGCCCGAAGCCGGGGAAGAGCCCCGACGGCCCCCGTCATCGCACCCAGCAGCTCGGCGTAGCCCGTGGTCGCAGTATCGAACGACCCGAAGTTGCGCCCGTGCCGCAGCACCTCGACCCGATCGGCCACGGCCAGCACATCGGTCAGCGAGTGGCTGATCAGGACGACCCCCAGGCCCAGATCGCGCAACCGCTGGACATGCAGGAGGACCTCCGCCGTCTGCGGGATCGACAGCGCCGCCGTCGGTTCGTCCAGCACCACCACCCGCGGGTCGCCGATGAGGGTGCGGGCGATCGCCACCGCCTGGCGCTGACCCGCCGACAGCTCACGCAACGGGGTCCGGGCCGACGGGATCCGGCTCGCCAACGTGTCGAGCACCCGGATCGCGATCTCCTCCATCCGGGCGTCGTCCCGACCGAACGGACCACGCAGCTCGCGTCCCAGGAACAGGTTGGACGTCACATCCAGGTTGTCGCACAGTGCCAGGTCCTGGAACACCATCTCCACACCCCGGGCCAGGGCCGCCGCCGGAGTGGGCAGCACGACGGGCTGCCCCTCGAGCTCGATGAGGCCCGAGTCGGGCGCCAGGACGCCCGCCGCGATGTTCGCCAACGTGGACTTGCCCGCGGCGTTGTCCCCGATGAGCGCCACGACCTCGTGCGCATGCACCTCCAGCTCGACGTCCACGAGCGCCTCGACCGCGCCGAAGCACTTCGTGATGCTCTGCATCGACAGCAGCACCTGGCGCTCACCCAGCGACGATGCCATCACACGCTCCTCGATGAGCCCCATGACCGATGGTGGTGCGACGTCGAGATCAACTTACCTCGACAGGCAGATCGAGCACGGCAGGGACCGAGACGTCGGTCGCCTGCAGGGCGAGCAGCATCGCGCCCATCACCTCGGCCCTCGGGCCGAGCTCGGCAGGCAGCACCTGCAGCGGCGCGACGTTGTTGGCCGGCACCCGACGTCCGATCCGCTCGCGCAGCGGCCCCAGGAAGACCTCCCCCGTCTCGGCCAGCTCCCCTCCGACGAGGACGACCTGCGGGTTGACCACCAACGAGACCACCGCGAGCACCCCACCGATCTGGGCGCCGGCATCCGCCACGACGCGGGTGCACGCCGGGTCGCCCTCGTTCGCACGCTGCACCACATCGCGGAGCGTGAGCGGTCCGAGCACCGGACGGACGGACTCGACGAGAGCCGCTCCGCCGACGACCGTGTCCAGGCAGCCCCGGTTGCCGCACCGGCACATCCGGCCCTGCGGGTCGACCAGCACATGACCGATCTCGCCCGCGATCCCCGCATAGCCGCGATGGATCGCGCCCGCCAGCGCCACCCCGACGGCTGTGCCGTAGGACGCCCGCAGGTAGACCACGTCGCGAAGGTCCCGACCGGCCCCCAGCACACTCTCCGCGAGCGCCCCGAGGTTCGCGTCGTTGTCCACGTAGACGGGGCGCCCGATCCGCTTGGACAGGGTCTGCGCGATGTCGACCCCGGCCCAGCCGGGCATCACCCCCTCGATCGAGAGGGTCGAGGTCCCGGCCTCCACCGGAGCCGGTACCGCGACCCCGACCCCGGCCACGTCCTCGAAGGAGGCGCCCACCCGTTCGAGCAGGTCCGCCATGAGCAGGGTCGCCCGGTCCAGACCGGTATCGACCTGGTGGTCGTGCGGCAGCGGCAGCACGTGCTCGGCGATCGGGTGCAGCGCGAAGTCGCTGAGCTGGACATGCACGTGCCGCTGCCCGAACTGGATCCCCACCGCCAGCCCCAGCCTGCGCGACACCGTCACCAGCTGGGCGCGACGGCCGTTGCGGGTGGTGGTCGCCGTCTCCACGACCCCGGCCGCGAACAGGTCGCGCACGATCGTCGAGACGCTGGCCGGTGACAGCCCCGTCGCGGCAGCCAGCTCCACCTGGGTGAGGCCGCCCCAGCGCTGCACCGTCTGGAGCACGAGCGCCTTGTTGGCGGCGCGCAGCGAGGCCTGGGAACGCGCCGCCTTCCTCACCACGGAACGAACCTACCGGCTCGTTCACGGGTGCCTGCGCCGCGGCACCGCTACTGCGTCCCGGCCCGGCGCTTGTTGATGAGGTCGAAGGCCACCGCGAGCAGCAGCACCAACCCCTTGATCGCCTGCTGCCACGACGAGTCGACGGCCATGATCGACAGACCCATGTTGAGCACACCCATGATGAGCGCACCGACGATCGCCCCCGACACCCGGCCGATACCACCGGTCACGGCCGCGCCGCCGATGAAGCACGCCGCGATCGCGTCGAGCTCGTAGTTGGTGCCGGCAGCCGCGATCGCCGCACCGGACCGGGCCGTGGTCATGACGGCCGCGATACCGGCCAGGGCACCGATGTTGACGAAGATCCAGAAGTCGACCTTCCGGGTGTTCACGCCGGACAGCCGCGCGGCCTGGCGGTTGCCGCCGATCGCGTAGATGTGCCGGCCGAAGACCGTCCGGCCCATGACGAAGGTGTACGCCACGATGAGCACGCCCACGACGACCAGCGGGATCGGTGTTCCACCGGCCGAGAACGACAGGACGATCATGAGGAACCCGATGCCGACCGCCACCAGCGCGATCTTGACCAGGAAGAGCGCCAACGGCTCGACGTGCAGGTTGTGCTTGCGCAGCGCCACCCGCGCCCGCACCTGCGCCAGCCAGACCGCCGCGATCCCGAGGGCGCCGATCACCAAGGTCACGACGTCGGCGTTCCCGGTGAACCCCAGGACATTGGGCAGCGACCCCTTGGAGATGCGGATGAACGACGGCGGCAGGCCAGCGATCGTCTCTCCGACCAGGACCAGGGCCAGACCGCGGAAGATCAGCATCCCGGCCAGGGTGACGATGAACGCGGGCACGTTGACGTAGGCGACCCAGAAGCCCTGCCAGGCCCCGACCAGCGCACCGACCGCGATGCCCAGCACCACCGCGAGCAGCCAGGGCAGTCCCCAGTCCCGCATGCTGATGGCGACGACGCCGCCGACGAAGGCGACCACGGACCCGACCGACAGGTCGATGTGGCCGGCCACGATGACCATGACCATGCCGATCGCCAGGATCATCACGTAGGCGTTCTGCTGGAACAGGGCCGCGACGTTGTTCGGCACCAGCAGCTTGCCGTCGGTCAGCACCTGGAAGAGCAGGACGATCACGACCAGCGCGGCGAAGATGCCGTACTGGCGCGCGTTGACGCCCAGCCCCTGCAACCGTTGCCCCAGCGGAACCCTCGCGTCGGGCAGCGGGCTCGGCACCAGCTTCGTGTCGGAGCTCATCGTGCGATCACGTCCTTCTCCATCGTCATGTAGGTCATCAGGAGCTCCTGGGTCGCATCGGCCCGGGCGACCTCGCCCGTCACCCGGCCCTGGCTGAGCGCGTAGATCCGGTCACAGGTGCCGATCAGCTCCGGCAGCTCGGACGAGATGAAGATCACGGCCTTACCCGCATCCGCGAGCCGGTTGATGATCGTGTAGATCTCGTACTTGGCCCCGACGTCGATGCCGCGGGTGGGCTCGTCGAGGATCAGCACGTCGGGATCGGCGAAGATCCACTTGGACAGCACGACCTTCTGCTGGTTGCCGCCCGAGAGCTTGCCGGCGAGGGCCGTGATCGACGGGGTCTTGATGTTGAGGTCCCGGCGGTACTGCTCGGCCATGCGGGCTTCCCTGCCCGCGTCGATCACGCCACGGACCGAGACCTTGCCGATCGCCGCCGCCGACACGTTGTGCTGGATCGTGTCGATGAGGTTGAGCCCGAAGCGCTTGCGGTCCTCGGTGGCATAGGCGATGCCGTGCCGGATCGCCGCCTGCACCGAGTGCAGCTGGACCTCCTTGCCGTCCTTGAACACCCGACCGCTGATCCGAGCTCCGTAGGTACGTCCGAACAAGCTCATCGCCAGCTCGGTCCGCCCGGCGCCCATGAGGCCCGCCAGCCCGACGATCTCGCCGCGCCGGACGTAGATCGAGGCATCGTCGACCACCTTGCGGTTCTGGTCGATGGGATGGTGGACGGTCCAGTCCTCGACCCGGAGCACCTCGTCGCCGATCGTCGACCGATGGTCCGGGAACCGGTGGTCGAGCGGGCGACCGACCATCGCGCGGATGATCTGTTCCTCGCCCACCGGCTCGGGGCCGTGCATCGCGAGCGTCTCGATCGTTCGGCCGTCACGCACGATCGTCGTCGTGTCCGCGATCGCCCGGATCTCGTTGAGCTTGTGACTGATGATGATGGAGGTGATCCCCAGATCCTTGAGCCCGCGGATCAGACCGAGCAGGTGGGTGCTGTCCTCGTCGTTGAGGGCCGCGGTCGGCTCGTCGAGGATGAGCAGCCGCACCTCCTTCGACAACGCCTTCGCGATCTCGACCAGCTGCTGCTTGCCGACCCCGATGTCGACCACCCGGGTGTCCGGCCGTTCGTCCAGACCCACCCGGGTCAGCAGCTGTGCCGCCGCCTCGTTGGTCTCGCTCCAGTCGATGACCCCGCGCGAGGCCTGCTCGTTGCCGAGGAAGATGTTCTCCGCGATCGACAGGAAGGGCGACAGGGCCAGCTCCTGGTGGATGATCACGATGCCGAGCCGTTCGGAGTCGCGGATCCCGCGGAACTCGACCGGTTGGCCGTCCAGAACGATGTCGCCCTCGTAGCTGCCGTGCGGGTAGATCCCCGACAGCACGTTCATCAGGGTCGACTTGCCGGCGCCGTTGCGGCCGACCAGGGCGGCGCGGGTGCGCGGCTCCACGGCGATGTCGACGCCGTCGAACAGCGGGCGCTGGCCGTCCTGGAGGCGGACGTTCTTGAGGGCGACGAGAGGAGGACGGGGAGCCATGCGAACCTTGGACACGCGGCGCGGCGGGGAGGCCGCGCGGTCGAAGGCGGCCATATAGGCGGTGCGGGGCGCTGTGGCCACCGCAGCCCCTCGCGCATCGAGGGATTCGCCGTCGGGCGCGCAGGGAACGGTGTTACGGTGATCCGGTATCCGGGGGGATGGGATGAGCGACCAGGAACAGGGCGGGGCGCCGCGCGCCGGCCGCCGCAAGGGCTTCGGCTGGGGCGAATTGCTGGGCGGGATCGTCCTGGCGCTGTCGCCGGTGGCGGGCACCCTGGCCTATGACAGTCTGACGCGGCCTTCGGGCGAGGTGGCTGCGGCGGCGGAGA
>JAKLPK010000261.1 GCA_022013895.1 Cellulomonas sp.
GCGCCGCCAGCCCCGTCAGATCGACCTCGACCCGTCCGGAACGGACGGTGGCCAACGACAGCCGCTCGGACGGCAACTCCTTGGGCGGCCGCCCCTTGCGCACCGGTGCGCGCGGTTCGACCTCCAGCTCGTCGCCGTCGACCGCGAGCAGCCGCCCGGTGACCGTCCGGCCCGGCTCGACGGTCAACGTCACCAGCCGGCCCACCGCACGCACGTAGTGGCGCCGCTGCGTGAGCGGGCGGTCCACCCCCGGGCTGGAGACCTCGAGCACATAGGCCCCCGCCAGGACGTCACCTGCATCGAGTGCGTCCGAGACCGCCTGGGCCGCGACCGCCACGCGATCCAGGTCCAGGTCGTCGGGATCGTCCTCGGCCACGTCGACGGTCACCTCGACCTGCGAACGCCCGCCGGTGCGGCGTACGCGCACACCTTCGAGCACAAGTCCCAGACCTTCGACGACCGGGGTCAGCACGGCTGTGAGCCGCTGCTCGGACGCGTCCATCGCTGCCTCCTCCTCACCTGCACAGGGGGACGATCGCGGGGCGACCGGTGTGCTGTTGTGGGCCTCAGCCTAGTTCGTCGATGCGCGCCTGACGTCCGCCCACCTCGCGCGATGGCAGGATCGGGCGACGATGACCACCTTCGCGCGCCGCGCCGCGCTCACCCTCGTGCTCGTGCTCGCCACCGCCGGCTGCGGCGTCCGGCTGGCCACCCCGGCACCGACCGAACCGTCGCCCGGTCCGGTCGAGCAGGTGCGTGCCAGAACCGTGGACGATGCGCTCGCGCTCGCCTCGACCGCCTCGGCGCTGAGCGCCACCGGACCTGCTGATCCGCTCGCCACGGTGCTCACCGACGTGACCGCCCAGAGCACCGCGCACGCCCAGGCGCTCGGCGGCGTCTACAGCTCCGGGCTGCCGGCGAGCACCGCCGGTGCGACCGCCACCCCGACCTCTGCACCGGTACCCACGGCGGAGGAGCTCCTCCTCTCGCTCGCGACGACGGCGCGCACCGCCGGGGCCGACACCGACTCGCTCACCGATGCGAACCTGGCCCGGCTCGTGGGTTCGGTGGCGACGGCCCGCACCGAGCTGGCGATCCGGCTGGCCGCAGCACTGGGCACGGCCGTCCCGACACCCGACCCGTCGGCCACGGATCCGTCGGGCGCTGCTTCATCGGGCGCTGCGTCGATGAGCTCGGCATCGCCGAGCACCGCATCGGCTGCGACACCCACCCCGTCACCGACGGTCCCCACCTCGGCGCTCACCGCCCTGGTCCTCGCGCACGACCAGGCCGGCTACGCGTTCGAGGTCATCGCAGCCCGTCGCGACGCCGACCAACGCGCAGGAACGCTCGCCGCCGCACGGACCCAGCGGGCCGCCGCCGAGACCTGGGCGCAGACGGCCGGGGTCTCGGGGACGAAGCTCGACCCGCGGCGTGCCCAGTACGCGCTGCCGTCCGGGCTCGAGCAGGCGGACGTCGCCGCCACCACGGCCATCGACCTCCAGACCGCGATCGCCCAGGCGTACGGGGCCGCCATCGCAGCCGCACCGGCAGGCGGGCGCGCCGGACTGCTCGCGGGGCTCACCACGGCGACGGCCGCGGCCAGGGACTGGGGTGGCAGCCCCGTCACCTTCCCGGGCATGGCCGACCCGGCACCGACGGCAACAGCGACCCCTTGACGCCGCCGGGCCGACCGACGGCGATCAGCCTCGGTCCGCCAGCAGCGCCTTCACGAGTGCGTCCACGTGGTCGACGGCCGCATCGACCGGAACCTGCTCGCTGGCGCCGCCGACCCTCGGACGCACCTCGACGAGGCCCTCGGCGAGCCCACGGCCCACCACCACCACGAGGGGCACCCCGAAGAGCTCGGCGTCGGCGAACTTGACGCCGGGTGAGACCTTCGGACGGTCGTCGTAGAGCACCTCGACACCGCGCGCGTCCAGCTCGGTCGCCAGGCGCTCGGCCGCCTCGAAGACCGCCGCGTCCTTGCCGGTGGCGACCACGTGGACGTGGGCCGGTGCGACGTGGGCCGGCCACGCCAGACCGGCCTCGTCGTGGTGCGCCTCGGCGAGCGCCGCGAGCACCCGGGTCACACCGATGCCGTACGAGCCCATCGTCACGACCCGGGACTTGCCGTTCTGGTCGAGCACCGTGAGGCCGAGTGCCTGGGCGTACTTGCGCCCGAGCGCGAAGATGTGGCCGATCTCGATGCCCCGCGCGAGCTCGAGCGGTCCGGACCCGTCGGGCGCCTCGTCACCGGCACGCACCTGGGCGGCCTCGACGGTGCCGGTCGCGGTGAAGTCGCGGCCCGCCACCAGGTCGAGCACATGGCGGCCCGCCTGGTTCGCGCCCGTGATCCAGCGAGTCCCCGGCACGATGCGCGGGTCGAGCAGGTAGCGAAGGGCACGGTCCGGGTCGGCCGCGTTGGGCCCGAGGACTGCGGGGCCGATGTAGCCACGCACCAGCTCGGGGTGCGCGGCCAGATCGGCCTCACCGGCAACCTCGACCTCGGCCGGGGCCAGCGCGGCCTCGACCCGCTTCATGTCGACCTCGCGGTCACCCGGGACGCCGATCACCACGACCTCGCGCTCCCCCGTCGGCTGCACGAGGGCGAGCACCACGTTCTTGAGCGTGTCGGCCGCGGTCCAGGCCCGGTCCGGACGCGGGAAGCGGTCGTTGACCAGCGCGACGAGCGCGTCGATCGTCGGTGAGTCGGGGGTGTCCTCGACATGCGCGGCAGGAACCTGCGACCAGTCGAGCGCAGGCGGGACCGGCGTCGTGACCGCCTCGACGTTGGCGGCGTACCCGCCCGGTGAGCGCACGAAGGTGTCCTCGCCGATCGGCGTCGGGGTGAGGAACTCCTCCGAACGCGAACCGCCCATCGCCCCCGACATGGCCGAGACGATCACGTACTCCAGCCCGAGCCTGCTGAAGATGCGCTGGTAGGCGGCGCGCTGGTTCTCGTATGCGGCCTCGAGCCCGGCATCGTCCAGGTCGAAGGAGTAGGCGTCCTTCATGATGAACTCGCGGCCGCGGATCAACCCGGCCCGCGGGCGCGCCTCGTCGCGGTACTTGGTCTGGATCTGGAACAGCGTCAGCGGCAGGTCCTTGTAGGAGGAGTACAGGTCCTTGACCAGGAGCGTGAACAGCTCTTCGTGGGTCGGCGCCAGCAGGTAGTCGGCGTCCTTGCGGTCCTTGAGCCGGAAGATGTTGGGGCCGTACTCGGTCCAGCGACCCGTCGCCTCGTAGGGTTCCTTCGGCAGCAGTGCCGGGAAGTGGACCTCCTGGGCACCGGCCGCGACCATCTCCTCGCGGACGACGGCCTCGACCTTGGCCAGCACCCGCAGTCCCAGCGGCAGCCACGTGTAGATCCCCGGTGCCGCACGGCGGATGTAGCCGGCCCGCACCAGGAGCCGGTGACTGGCGACCTCGGCATCGGCCGGGTCCTCACGCAGGGTACGGACGAACAGGGAGGACAGGCGTAGCAGCATGCCCCGAGCCTACCGAGGCTCGGAGGCCCCCTTCCTCTCGCCCACGGCCCTCGTGGGACCGCGCGGTGGCATCGGCCCGGTCGGGAGGGATGGCCCGGTCGGGACGCGGAGCGGCAGGATGTGCCCATGCCCGAGCTGCCCGAGGTGGAGGCCCTCACCCACTTCCTGCACGACCGCGCCGTCGGCCGCATCGTCACCGGGATCGAGGTCGGTGCGCTCTCCGCGCTCAAGACGTTCCGGCCCGGGCCGCAGGACCTCGTCGGCGGTGCGGTGGTGGGAACGGCACGGCACGGCAAGTGGCTCGACCTGACGGTCCGGCCGTCCGGGCCCGAGCTCCATCTCCTCTGGCACCTGTCGCGGGCCGGCTGGGTGCGCTGGTCCGAATCGCTGTCCTCGACCCCCGTCCGCCCCGGCAGATCGCCGATCGCGTTGCGGGTGCGCCTGGACGACGGCTCCGGGTTCGACCTGACCGAGGCCGGGACCCGCAAACGGCTCGCGGTCTACGTGGTCACCGAACCTGCGCAGGTGCCGCAGATCGCCACCCTGGGCGTGGAGCCGCTGTCCCCGGCGTTCACCCGCGAGCGGTTCACCGAGCTGCTGACCGCCCGCAACCAGCAGATCAAGGGACTGCTGCGCGACCAGGGCACGATCGCCGGCATCGGCAACGCCTACTCCGACGAGATCCTGCTGGTCGCCCGGACGAGCCCGTTCGCGCTCACGGGAAGGCTGACGGTCGACCAGGCCGACCGGGTGTTCGACGCGACCGGGGCGGTGCTCCGCGAGGCCGTCGACGCGGCGACCGGCCGGCCGGCAGCCGAGCTCAAGGACGCCAAACGCCGCGGCATGCGGGTCCACGGGCGTACCGGGCTGCCCTGCCCGGGGTGGGACGGCACCCCGTGCGGCGACACCGTGCACGAGGTGTCCTTCTCCGACTCCTCGCTCCAGTACTGCCCGACGTGCCAGACGGGTGGACGGCCGCTGGCCGACCGGCGGATGTCACGGCTGCTGCGCTGAGCGGAGGCGAACGAGCCGGGCGGCGGGTCTACAGCTGGATCGTCGCGTAGCTCCCGACCTGCCGGAAGCCGACGGCGACGTAGGAGGCGAGCGCCCGGGTGTTGTAGGCGTTGGCGTACAACGAGACGACCGGGGCCACTTCGCGCTGGGCGATCTCCACCACGGCTGCCATCCCCGGCTCGGACAGCCCGGTGCCCCGCCGGTCCGGGGTCACCCACACACCCTGGACCTGCGCGACACCGAGGCCGACCGCCGCCAGCTCGGCCTTGAACACGACCCGTGGGGCGCCGTTCTCCGACTCGACCCGGACCAGGGAACGACCTGCAGCGATCAGACCCCGTACCCGGGAGGTGTAGCCCGCGCCGCCGCCGGCCATCGGGGAGTACCCGACCTCCTCGGTGAACATCCGCACGCAGGCGGGCAGCACCACCTCGAGCTCAGCCGGCCTCGATCGCCGCACGAGCGGGTCGCCGGCCATCCGCGCAGGTCCGTCGATCACCATCGACGGCTGGTCGGCCCGCACGTCCCGGGCGGGGGCGCGGCCCTTGCCGAGCTCCTGCCACAGGTCCATCACGAGCTCGGCCGGGCCGACGAGCGAGGAGTAGGTACGCGGACGACGGGCCGCGAGCTCGGACAGCCCGGCCACCGCCCGGGCCCGGGTGCGCCGGTCGAGGCCGGGCGCCACCGGGACCAGGTTCGCGCTCACCAGACACACGGCGAGCAGCTCACCGTCCTCGACATAACCCCACAGCTCGTTCCCGGTGCGGGCCAGGCCGTCGACGGCCGCCGGTTCCAGTCGAGCGGTGGCCAGCACCGCGGCCACCGGATCGACTGCGCACAGCGCGAGCGCGGCAGGCAGGGCCTCATCACCGAGGACCTGCGCGCCTGGGTGGAGCCTGGTCCTTCGGCCGGCCACCGTGGTCATGGCGCAAGTGTGCCTTAGGTCCCGCCCGTGGCGCAGGTGGTCGAGCCCAACCCGGGACGCGCGTCGTGGCCCGCCCCTCCGGCCGCGGGGTCTGCGAACCGATCAGCCGACGATGACCTGCGGCGCACCCGACTCGTCGGGCTCCATCGTCTCGGCGATCCGCAGCGCCTCCTCGATGAGGGTCTCGACGATCAACGACTCGGGCACGGTCTTGACGACCTGGCCCTTCACGAAGATCTGCCCCTTGCCGTTGCCCGAGGCGACGCCCAGATCGGCCTCACGCGCCTCACCAGGACCGTTGACGACGCAGCCCATGACAGCCACCCGCAGCGGGACGGTCAGCCCCTCCAGCCCGGCGGTGACCTTCTCGGCGAGCGTGTAGACGTCCACCTGCGCCCGGCCGCACGACGGGCACGAGACGATCTCCAGCTTGCGGGGTCGCAGGTTGAGCGACTGCAGGATGGCCGTGCCGACCTTGACCTCCTCGACCGGTGGGGCCGACAGGGAGACCCGGATGGTGTCGCCGATGCCCTTGCTGAGCAACGCGCCGAACGCCGTCGCCGACTTGATGGTGCCCTGGAACGTCGGACCTGCCTCGGTGACCCCGAGGTGCAGCGGCCAGTCGCCGCGTTCGGCCAGCAGCTCGTACGCCCGGACCATGATCACCGGGTCGTTGTGCTTGACGGAGATCTTGAAGTCGTGGAAGTCGTGCTCCTCGAAGAGCGACGCCTCCCAGACGGCGGACTCGACGAGCGCCTCAGGTGTGGCCTTGCCGTACTTGGCCAGCAGCCGCGGGTCGAGCGACCCGGCGTTGACCCCGATCCGCAGCGAGACCCCGGCGTCGGAGGCAGCCTTCGCGATCTCCTTGATCTGGTCGTCGAACTTGCGGATGTTGCCCGGGTTGACGCGCACGGCCGCGCAACCGGCGTCGATCGCGGCGAACACGTACTTGGGCTGGAAGTGGATGTCGGCGATCACCGGGATCTGGCTCTTGCGGGCGATGGCCGGCAGCGCATCGGCGTCGTCCTGGCTCGGCACCGCGACCCGCACGATGTCGCAGCCCGCCGCCGTCAGCTCGGCGATCTGCTGGAGCGTGGCGTTGATGTCGGTGGTGGGCGTCGTGCACATCGACTGGATGGACACGGGCGCATCGCCGCCGACCTCGACCTTGCCGACCCTGATCTTGCGACTGGGGCGACGAGGGGCCAGCACGGCGACGGGGGCAGCAGGCATGCCGAGGGAGACAGAGGTGCTCACCGGACCAGTGTCCCACCGTCACCCGCGGCAACGCGGCCGGGGCGCCGTCGCGGGATCGGGCGCCCCGGCCCGGCAGGTTCAGCCCAGCTGGACCGGGTTGACGATGTCGGCCCACACGAGCAGCAGTCCCATCCCGCCGAGCACCACGAACATCGCGTACGACAGCGGCATGAGCCGGGCTGTGTCCGCAGGTCGGGGTCGAGCCCGGCCACGGACCCGGGCCAGCTGCCTGCCGGCGCCCTCCCACAGCGCAGCGGCGATGTGACCGCCGTCGAGCGGCGGCAGCGGGATCATGTTGAAGACGAACAACGACACGTTGAGCGCCGCCAGCATCTGCAGCAGGCTGACGATCCGCAACGAGTCGTCGATTCCGGGGCCCTGGATCGAGGCAACCTCGCCCGCGATCCGTCCGACCCCGACGATGCCGATGACGCTCGTCGCATCGCGCTCCTGGCCGGTGAACGTCGAGTACGCGACCTGCCAGACGCGTTCAGGCAACGTGAGCACCACCTTCGCGGTCTGCCAGGCCGTATCGGCCACGACACCGGGCACCGACCAGAGGGACTGGCGCTGCAGGGCGGTGAGCGAGACGACCCCGACGTAGCTGCTCTGGGTCACGACGGCATCGCCCGAGGCGTCGGTGACGGCGTTGCCCGATGAGTCGACCGCGGTCTGGCTCCTGAGCACAGGGGTCACGGTGAGCTCGACCTCGCTGCCGTCACGGCTCACGACCACCGGGACGGGGTCGGTCCCCGAGGCCCGGATCGCCGTCACCAGCTCGGTCCAGGAGGTCACCTCCTGGCCGTCCCAGGACTCGATCGTGTCGCCGGCCAGCAGCCCAGCGGCGGCGGCCGGCGATGTCGCGTCATCGGCCGTGCAGGCGGTGTCCGACGATGCGGACGAGGGCAGCACGCACTGCTTGACCTCGCCCACCGTGAGCGTCTGACCCTCCACACCGATCCCGACGAGCGCGATCGCCATCAGCACGAAGGCGATGACCAGGTTCATCACCGGTCCGCCGAACATGACGATGAGCTTCTTGGGTGTCGACAGGCGGTAGAACGCCCGACCGTCCTCGCCGGGGTGGATCTCCTCGGCACTCGCGTCACGGGCATCGGCAGCCAGCTGCCCCGCCCAGCCGCGGGGTTCAGCCGCACCGACCGCGTCCTTGGTCGGGTACATGCCGACCAGGCGCACGTAGCCGCCGAGCGGGATCGCCTTGAGCCCGTACTCCGTCTCGCCTCTGGTCCGCGACCACAGGGTGGGGCCGAATCCGACCATGTACTGGCTGACCCGGACCCCGAAGCGTTTGGCCGGCACCATGTGGCCGACCTCATGGAGAGCGATCGAGGCGAGCACCACCACGAGCGCGACCAGCACGCCGACCACGTACGCCATCTGTCCTCCGTCCGAGCGCGGAGACCCATTGTCCCCCGCCTGCCTGGTGGTCGGCTGAGCAACGGGTCGCCGCGCCGGGCGCCGAACGCGGGCGTCAGTACCGGAACCGGCTGACGCGACCCCTCAGGTCGTCGGACAGCGCGGCCACCTGCGTGACCGACTCACCCATGCGGTCAACCGTCTGCACGCTGGTCACGGCCCCGGCCGCGATCTCCGTGATGGTGCCGGCGATCTCCGCCGAACCGGTCGCGGCCTGCGCCACACCTCGACTGATCTCCGCGGTCGTCGCGCTCTGCTCCTCGACGGCGCTCGCGATCGAGGTCTGGTAGTCGTTGATCGTCGCCACGATCGCGCCGATCTGGACGATGGCGCTCACCGCACCCTGGGTGTCGGCCTGGATCGCGTCGACGCGGCGTGCGATGTCGCCGGTGGCGCGCGCCGTCTCCCGCGCGAGGTCCTTGACCTCCCCGGCGACGACGGCGAACCCCTTGCCCGCCTCACCGGCCCGCGCGGCCTCGATGGTCGCGTTGAGGGCGAGCAGGTTGGTCTGCTCGGCGATCGAGGTGATGACCTTGACGACGTCGCCGATCTCGGCCGAGGACGTTCCGAGCTTGGAGACCTGGAGGTTCGTCGCGGCGGCCACCTCGGTCGCCTCGGCGGCGACCTTGGCCGCGGCGGAGGCGCTCTGGGCGATCTCACCGATCGAGGCGCCCATCTGCTCGGCCCCGGCCGCGACGGCCTGGACGTTGCGCGAGACCAGCGCCGCAGCCTCCACGAGCGCCTCGGCCTGGACACTTGTCCGCTGCGAGCTCGCGGAGACCTCGTCCGACGCTCCGGTGAGCTCCTGCGACGACGCGGCGACGGTGTGGGCCGAGTCGGCGATCCCGCCGATGGCCTCGCGCAGCACGGATGTCGCGTCGTCGAGCGCCCGGGCGGTGCGACCGATCTCGTCACCACCGGTGACCTCGGACCGCACCGTGAGGTCGCCGGTCGCCAGCGCCGTGGCGACGGCGGACACCTGGTCGAGCCGCCGTCGCATCCGACGAGCCACCTGGAGACCGACGAGCGCGGACAGCACGGCGCCGAGCACGAGACTGGCGACGATCTGCCGAGCCCGGTCCACGCCCACCGCGCTCGCCTGGACATCCGCCGTGTGCGACGCCGTGACCTGCATGGAGACCAGGTCCTCGATCCCGTCGGTGACAGCCTGGCCGATGGGGGCGGTCTCGTACTGCAGCTCGACGGCTTTGGCGCTGTCCCCGGCCGTCTTGGCAGCGGCCGTCTGCTCGAGCTTGTCCTGGTAGTCGGCGACGTTGGTGAGCACGTCCCGCACGGTCGAGGTCTGCTCGCTGCTCAGCCCCGACTGCGCCAGGTACTGCTCCCCCAGGTCGGCGACCTGCTGCAGCGCGGCGTCCCGGGCGTCGGTGTAGGTGGCGATCGTCTCGGCGTCGGCGTGGACGACCTCCTGGTAGAGGGCCGTCACGGTGCTCTGGCGCGCGGTGACCATCTGGTACCGCATCTCGCCGGCGAGTGCGGTGCCCTTCACGTCCTCGGTGTACATCCGGTGCGAGACCGCAGCCATCTGCCGGACGGCGACGACAGACAGCCCGCCGACCGCCGCGGTGACGAGCAGCGCCAGGCTCACCGTCAGCAGGATCTTGGCCGTGAAGCCGAGCCCGGCAGGACGAGGTACCCGTCGGCGCGGGGGGTCGGGGGTGGCGGGGGTGGTGGTGCTGGTCATCGATGTGCTCCTGGCTGGTCCCGGGGCCCATCGGTTCCCGGGCCCCGTTCGAGGTGATCGCTCGAACGAGCGCGAACTAAAGCGGTTTAGTCCTGGGATCTCCAGATTCACCCGGATGCCGCACCCACCGGGCGCCCCGGCCTCGCTCCCGACAGACCGGCGCCCGGTACCACGTGGAGCACTGCCGACGCTCACGCAGCGGCCCGCGCCTACGACGCCCAACCACCGGAATCGGTCGCTGTGTGGCTACACAACCGACGAGAAGCGCACTACGGTCGTGCCGTGCCTACGCAATCCGTCGCCGTCGAACAGTCCCGCTCCGTCACCACCGCCCTCCCCGGCCCGGCTTCCCTGGCCCTCGCCGAGCGGCGACGCACCGTGGTCAGCGCCGCGGTCGGCTCATCCGTCCCGGTGTGGGCGGCCCGCGCCGGCGGTGCGATCGTCGAGGACGTCGACGGCAACCGGCTCATCGACCTGGGAGCCGGGATCGCCGTCACCTCGGTCGGGGCCTCGCACCCGGACGTGGTGGCCGCCGTGCAGGAGCAGGTCGCCGCGTTCACCCACACCTGCTTCATGGTGACGCCGTACGAGAGCTACGTCGCGGTCGCCGAAGCGCTGTCCCGCGTCACCCCCGGCGACCACGAGAAGCACTCGGTGCTCGTCAACTCAGGTGCGGAGGCCGTCGAGAACGCCGTCAAGATCGCCCGTCGGGCCACCGGTCGGCCCGCGGTCCTCGTGCTCGACCACGCCTACCACGGTCGCACCAACCTCACGATGGCGATGACCGCCAAGGCCATGCCGTACAAGACGGGCTTCGGACCGTTCGCCGGTGAGATCTACCGGGTCCCGGCGTCCTACCCGCTGCGGGACCCGGCGGGCATGACCGGTGAGCAGGCCGCGCTGCGGCTCATCGAGGCGGCCGAGCGCCAGGTCGGTGCCGACCAGATCGCAGCCCTCGTCGCCGAACCGATCCTCGGGGAGGGCGGCTTCCTGGTCCCCGCCCCCGGCTTCTGGACCACGCTGCGCGAGTGGACCACCACCCACGGCATCGTGCTCGTGGCCGATGAGGTGCAGAGCGGTTTCGCCCGGACCGGCGCGATGTTCGCGATCGAGCACGAGGGTGTGGTCCCCGACCTCATCACCACAGCCAAGGGCATCGGTGGCGGGATGCCGCTCGCGGCGGTCACCGGCCGGGCCGATCTCATGGACGTCGTGCACGCCGGTGGGCTCGGTGGCACCTTCGGCGGCAACCCGGTGGCCTGCGCCGCGGCACTGGCGACCATCGGCGTGTACGAGCGCGAGGATCTGCCGGCCGCGGCGCGCGCCATCGAGGCCACGGTCACGGCCCGTCTGCGCGACGTCGCCACGCGGGTCCCGGCGATCGCGGAGGTCCGCGGACGCGGGGCGATGCTCGCCCTGGAGCTCGTGAAGCCGGGGACGCTCGACCCCGACAAGGCGGCTGCGGCCAAGGTCGCGGCGGCGTGCCTGGAGCAGGGTGTCCTCGTGCTCACCTGCGGCAGCTGGGGCAACGTCATCCGGCTGCTCCCGCCGTTGGTCATCGAACCCGCCCTGCTCGACGACGCGCTCGATGTGCTCACCGGGGCCCTCGAGCAGCTCGCCGGATGAGCGCCCTCGACCCGGCGCGCATCCGCGCACTCATCGCGCAGGAGGCAGCCGCCCTGGTGTCCGCGCACCCGCGGTGCGCCCAGCTCGCCGCGCAGGGTCGGGAACACCTGACCTACGGCGTCCCCATGTCGTGGATGGCGAAATGGCCGGGGCCGTTCCCGCTGTCGGTGGCCCAGGCCCACGGCGCGCACTTCACCTGCGCCGACGGGATCGACCACGTCGACCTCTGCCTGGGTGACACCGGTGCCATGTGCGGTCACGCACCGGCGGCCACGGTCGCCGCCATCACCGCGCAGGCACCGCACGGTCTGACCGCGATGCTGCCCACCCCCGACGCCGCGGCCGTCGCCGGGCTGCTCGCCGATCGGTTCGGCGTTCCCCGCTGGCAGCTCACGCTCACGGCCACCGACGCCAACCGGCACGTGCTGCGCTACGCCCGGCACCTCATGGGACGGCCGAAGGTCGTCGTCATGGACTTCTGCTACCACGGCACGGTCGACGAGGCCTTCGCCACCCTCGATCCCGAGGGTCGGACCGTCGCCCGGCGCGGCAACATCGGGGCGCCGGGCGATCCCGCCCTGACCACGCTCGTCGTCCCGTTCAACGACCCGCACGCGCTGGCAGCGGCTCTGGCCACGGGTGAGGTCGCGGCGGTCCTCATGGAACCGGCGCTCACCAACATCGGCATCGTGCTGCCCGATCCGGGCTACCTCGACGAGGTCCGCAGGCTCACCCGAGAGGCCGGTGCGTGGTGGGTGGTCGACGAGACCCACACGCTGTGCGCCGGGTACGGCGGTTGCACCCGGGCGTGGAGCCTGAACCCCGATGTCGTCGTGATCGGCAAGACCATCGGCGGCGGCGTGCCGATCGGGGCGTTCGGCATGACCGAGACCCTCGCCCGGGCCATCGAGGAGCGCATCGTGCTCGAGGACATCGATGTCGGCGGTGTCGGTGGCACGCTCGCGGGCAACGCGCTGTCGACCGCCGCGGCCCGCGCCACGCTCGACGAGGTGCTGACCGCCGAGGTGTTCGAGCGCATGATCGAGCTGGCTGGCCGCTGGGCGGACGGGGTGCAGCAGGTGCTCGACACCCACGGTCTCGACTGGCACGTGACCCGGCTCGGTGCACGTGCCGAGTACGCGTTCGGCCAGGAGCCGCCGCACGACGGGGCGCAGGCCGCCGCCGACGACGACTTCGAGCTGCAGCAGTACCTGCACCTGCAGGCCCTGGTACGCGGCGTGCTCCTCACGCCGTTCCACAACATGGCGCTCATGAGCCCGGCCACCACGGCGGCCGACGTCGACGCCCACACGGCTGCGTTCGCAGCGGCCGCTGAGCAGCTCACCGCATGAGCACGCCTCCCCTGCGGCCGACCCGGTTCGCCGAGCTGGCGAGCACCGACCGGACGGCGCTCGATGCGCTGCTCGACCGCGCGCCGATGGCCCATGTGGGCGTGGTGACCGCGGACGGCCCGCTCGTCGTCCCGACCCTGCATGCACGCGACGGTGATCACCTGCTGCTGCACGGGTCGACCGGTTCGCGCTGGATGCGGCTGCTCGCTGACGGGGCACCCGTGTGTGTGACGGTGAGCGAGCTGTCGGCGCTCGTCGTGGCACGGTCCGCGTTCGAGTCAGGTGTCCGCTATGCCAGCGCCACGATCTTCGGCCGGGCGAGCGTCCTGACCGGCGACGCCCACCTGGCCGGACTCGATGTGCTCACCGACCGGCTGCTGCCGGGTCGCACGGACGAGGTGCGGCGGCCGAGCGCCAGGGAGCTCGCGGCAACGATGGTGCTCGCGGTCCCGATCGAGCACTGGTCGCTCAAGGTCGCCGACGGGTTCTCCGAGGACGGTCCGACGGACGTCGCCGGCCCGGCCTGGGCCGGCGTCGTCCCCCTGCTCACGGCCTGGGGCCAGCCGCAGCCTGCACCCGATCTGCGCCCCGGCATCGAGGTGCCGGGCTCGGTCCGCTCGCTCCTGTCGACCGACTGACGGCCACCGGACGAACGCGACGGCCTGCGACCCCGCCCGCGCCGGGTGGGGTCGCAGCCCGTCAACCTGCGCGGCGCTTGCCCCGTGCGTTCCCGACCACCTGGGCGACCAGCACGATCACCAGGGCGGCGACGAACATGAAGGAGCCGATGACGTTGGCCTGCGGCGGGATGCCGCGGGTGGCCGCCACGTACACGAACTTGGGGAACGTGGTGAAGGAGCCCGAGTTGAAGTTCGTGATGATGAAGTCGTCGAACGACAGGCTGAACGACAGCAGGGCGGCGGCGCCGATCCCGGGCAGCAGCAGCGGGAACGTCACCCGCCAGAACGTCTGGAACGGGGACGCGTACAGGTCGGCGGCGGCCTCCTCGAGCGCCGGGTCGAGACCGGCGACCCGCGCCTTGACCGTCACCACGACGAAGCTGATGCAGAACATGACGTGCGCCGCGACCACCGTCCAGAAACCGAGCTCGACGCGCAGGCTGAGGAACTGGGCCAGGAGGGCGGCGCCCAGCACCACCTCGGGCGTCGACATCGGCAGGAAGATGAGCAGGTTGATCGCCGGGCGCCCGCGGAACCTGAACCTGGCGAGGGCCAGGGCCAGCATGGTGCCGAGCACCGTCGCGATGATCGTCGCGACCACGCCGACCGACAGCGAGTTGCGGAACGCCTCGCACACCTGCGGCGCGCCGCACGGGTTCTGCCAGTTCTTCAGCGTGAACCCGCGCCAGACGAGGTTCGACTTGCCGGCGTCGTTGAAGCTGAACGCGACCGTGTAGGCGATGGGGACCAGCAGGTAGACGAAGGCCAGCGCCGCGACCACGGGGATGAACAGGTCCCCGAGCTGCCAGCGGCGCCGCCGCCGTGCGGGCGCGGTCGCCGTGCGGCCGGCCGGGACGGTCGTGGTGCTCACAGGAGGTCCTCCGTCCCGGCGCGACGTACATACCCCGCCACGAGCGCCAGGATCGCCGCCATGAGCACGACCGAGAGCGCCGCAGCCGTCGGGTAGTCCAGCACCTTGAAGAACCGCGCGTCGATGACCTGGCCGATCATCGACGTGTTCGTGTTGTTGCCCAGCAACGAGGAGTTCACGTAGTCACCCGCGGCCGGGATGAACACCAGCAACGTCCCGCCCACCACCCCGGGCATCGACAACGGCCAGGTCACGGTGCGGAACGTCGTGATCGGCGACGCGTACAGATCGGCGCCGGCCTCGAGCATCGCGGGGTCGAGGCGTTCCAGGCTGGCGTAGATCGGCAGCACCATGAACGGCAGGAAGTTGTAGGCAAGGCCGCAGACGACGGCGAACGCGGTGGCCGTCAACCGACCGTCGGCCGGGAGCAGATGAACGAACTTCAGTGCGCTCACCACAGGTCCCTCATCGGCCAGGATCTGCTTCCAGGCGACGGTCCGCAGGATGAACGAGGTGAAGAACGGCGCGATCACCAGGACCAGCAGCACCCCCTGGAGCAGCTTCCTGCCACGGGCACGGACCGCGATGGCGTACGCCATCGGGTAGCCGATGACCAGGCAGGCCAGGGTCGCGATCGCCGCGAACACGAACGAACGCACCAGCTGCGGCCAGAACTGGCTGAGCGCGTCGACGTAGTTCTGCCAGTGCAGCGCCGGCTGGTACTGCCCGAGCTCCCCGCCGGGGACCGGGACGTAGAGGCTGGTCGCCAGCAGCGCCGCGACCGGGACGATGAAGAAGATCGCGAGATAGAGCAGGCCGGGGGCCAGCAGCCACCGGTGGCCGCCGGTGCGTGCGCGGACCCGGGGCGCCGGACCACCGCCCCCGGCGCCGAGGCCCGCGAGCAGGCTCACGGTTCGTCGTCCAGGTCGGCGGCCCCTTCGGCGGCGTCCTGGTCGCCGTCGAGACCGAAGGTGAACTCGACCGACCACGCGAGCCGCACCGAGCTGCCCTGGGTGACCGTGGCACCGCCGAGCAGGTTCTGGGCGAACACCCCGAAGGTGCCGAGATGCTCGACCTCGACCTGGTACTGCGTGCTGACCCCGGTGAACGAGACATCGGTGACGATGCCCGGTCCGATGACGTTGTGATCGGGCGAGGCCTCCTGACCGGCGACCAGCATCCCGATCTTCTCCGGCCGGACACCGACCAGCACCGAACCGGAGGTCGAGACGGCGCGGTCGCTCGGGACCAGCACGGTGGCCTGCCCGACCTGCACGACGATCCGGTCCCCCTGGGCACCGATGACGTGGCCCGCGGCCAGGTTGGACTGACCGAGGAAGTTCGCGACGAATGCCGTGTGCGGCCGGGAGTAGAGCACCTCCGGCGGCCCCATCTGCTCGATCCTGCCCTTGTTCATCACCGCGACCGTGTCGGCCATCGTCATGGCCTCCTCCTGGTCATGGGTGACGTGGACGAAGGTGAGCCCGACCTCGGTCTGGATCCGCTTGAGCTCGAGCTGCATCTGGCGACGCAGCTTGAGGTCGAGCGCGCCGAGCGGTTCGTCGAGCAGCAGCAGCTCAGGGCGGTTGACGATCGCCCGGGCGAGGGCCACCCGCTGCGCCTGGCCGCCGGACAGCTGGTTCGGCTTGCGTTCGGCGAGGTGCCCGAGCTCGACGAGGTCGAGGACGTCCTTCACCTTCGCGGCCACGTCCCCGACCCGCCGGCGGTGCAGGCCGAACGCGACGTTGTCGGCGATCGTCAGGTGCGGGAAGGGCGCGTAGCTCTGGAACACCGTGTTGACCGGCCGGCGGTGGGCGCGATCACCGGTCACGTCGCGCCCGCCGATGCAGACCGTCCCCGAGGGCGGCTGCTCGGGCCCCGCGACCCTCCGCAACGGCCTCGTCTTGCCGCAGCCCGAAGGCCCGAGCAGGGCGAAGAACGACCCGGCGGGGATCGTCAGGTCCAGGTCGTCGACGGCTGTGAAGGCGCCGAAGGACTTGGTGACGGACATCAGCTCCAGGGCGGGCGTGCTCACCTCAGGCACCGATGGCGTCGAGGAACTGGCTGTTGTACTTCTCGTCCTCGTCCGTGGTGAGCGTCCGGAACATCGAGACCTTCGACAACGTCGACTCGCTCGGGAAGATCAGCTCGTTGTCGACGAGGCTCGGGTCGACCTTCTCCATGGCGGCCTGGGCGCCCTGCACCGGGGTGATGTAGTTGACGTAGGCCGCGACCGTGGCGGCCACCTCGGGGTCGTAGTAGTAGTCGA
>JAKLPK010000262.1 GCA_022013895.1 Cellulomonas sp.
AGGAACTCGGCGGCCTCCGTCTCGGCGGGGCCCGTCATACCGGCGAGATTGGAGTACATGCGGAAGTAGTTCTGCAGGGTGATCGTGGCCAACGTCTGGTTCTCGGCCTTGATCGCCACACCCTCCTTGGCCTCGATGGCCTGGTGCATGCCCTCGTTGTAGCGCCGACCGGCCAGGATGCGGCCCGTGTGCTCGTCGACGATGAGCACCTCACCGTTCATCACGACGTAGTCCTTGTCGCGCTTGAACAGCTCGGCGGCCTTGATGGAGTTGTTGAGGAAGCCGATGAGCGGGGTGTTGAGCGACTCGTAGAGGTTGTCGATCCCCAGGTAGTCCTCGACCCGTTCGATACCGGGCTCCAGCACACCGACGGTGCGCTTCTTCTCGTCGACCTCGTAGTCGCGATCGCGCTGGAGCCGCCGGGCGACCTTCGCGAACTCCGCGTACCAGCGGTTCGCGTCCCCCGAGGCAGGCCCCGAGATGATGAGCGGGGTCCGGGCCTCGTCGATGAGGATCGAGTCGACCTCGTCGACGACGGCGAAGTTGTGGCCGCGCTGCACCAGGTCCTCGACCCGCCACGCCATGTTGTCGCGCAGGTAGTCGAAACCGAACTCGTTGTTCGTGCCGTAGGTGATGTCGGCGGCGTACTGCTCCCGCCGCTGCTCCGGTGTCATCGAGGACATGATGCAGCCGGTGGTCATGCCGAGGAACCGGTAGACCCGGCCCATGAGCTCGCTCTGGTAGCTGGCCAGGTAGTCGTTGACCGTGACGACGTGCACACCCTTGCCGGACAGAGCGTTGAGGTAGCTGGGCAGCGTCGCCACCAGGGTCTTGCCCTCACCGGTCTTCATCTCGGCGATGTTGCCCATGTGCAGGGCAGCGCCGCCCATGAGCTGGACGTCGAAGTGCCGCTGGCCGAGAGTGCGGCGCGCGGCCTCGCGAACGGCCGCGAACGCCTCAGGGAGCAGGTCGTCGAGCGACTCACCGTCGGCCACCCGCTCGCGGAACCGCTCGGTCTCCTCGCGCAGCTCGGCGTCCGACAGCGCCAGGAAGCCGTCCTCGAGGGTGTTCACCTGGTCGGCGAGCCCCGACAGCTTCTTGAGGATGCGGCCTTCGCCCATCCGCAGGACCTTTTCGACGATGCCCGCCACGCAATGCTCCCCAGGTCACGCCCCTCTGCGGGGGCCACGGGCCGGTCACGCGACCGGCGCGACCATCGTAGGCGAGGCTCAGGCGACAACGACCGGCGTCGCGGCCTCCTCGACCTCAGGCCCCGATGGCCGCCAACCGGCGACGCAGCGGTTCGTGGAGGTCGCCGGTGTCGGCCACGACGACCCCGTCCAGATGCTGCCACCGGGCCGCCAGCACGAGCTCATCGGCCAGCGCCTCGACGACGACGGCCTCGGGGTGCGGGCCGCCGACCGCGGCGCTGGCCGGTGCCCGGTGGGCTGCGGCCACCCTCAGCAGACCCGCCGCGCGGTCGGCCTTGAGATCGACGAGCGCCGCGATCTGCTCACCGAGCAGGAACGGCAGCACGTAGTAGCCCCAGACACGCCGCACCGCTGGCGTGTAGATCTCGATGCGGTAGCGCAGTCCGAAGAGCTCCTCGAGCCGCCGACGTTCGAAGACCAGCGGATCGAAGGGTGACAGCAGCGCGCTGCCTCCCGCCCGTCGGGGCGGTCGGGCCTCGACGTGCCGGTACGCCGGGCCCCACCCGGCCACGTCGACCTCTTCCAGGACCCCGGCCTCGACGAGGTCGGCGGCAGCCTGGCGCGCCCGGTCCACCCCCATCCGGAAGTAGTCGGCCAGGCAACGAAGGGAGCCCACCCCGTGCGCCCGGGCGGCGATGGCCAGCAGCTCACGGATCGCGTCCTCATCGGAGGGTTCAGGTGAGGCGAGCACGGCGGGAGGCAGGACTCGTTCGACCAGGTCGTACCGACGTTCGAACGATGCGGTACGACCGGCGGAGGTCACGGCACCGGTGAAGAACAGATACTCCAACGCCCGTTTCGCGACCGTCCAGTTCCACCCCCACTCCCGCTGGGTGGGACGCGGGTGCTCGGCCGCGAGCTCGGCGTGCACCTGGGCGCTCGTCTGCGCCCCGCGATCGGCCAGCAGACTCCGCACCTCGCGGACCACCTCGGGGTGCTGCTGCACGACGGACCGGATCGAGCCCCAGGCCTGGCGCTCATGGTCGCGGTGCCGCCAGCCGAGCAACCGGTACGTGGCGGGCGGGACGAACGACGCCTCATGCGCCCACGCCTCGACCAGACGTCTGGGCGCATGTGCCGAGGCGGCCTGCAGCAGCGCCGGATCGTACGGACCGAGCCGGGAGAAGGTCGGCATCAGGTGCGCGCGGGCGAACACGTTGACCGAGTCGATCTGCAGCAGCCCGGTGCGCGCCACGACCTGGTCGAGGTGCCGGCCGGTCAGCGTCGACCGTTGGGGCCGCGGCCCGTCCAGCCCCTGGGCGCGCAATGCGATCCGACGTGCCTGCGAGAGCGTCAGCCTGGGAGGGGTCACCAGACCCATGGTGCCGTCCGGCACCCACACGCACCTGCGGCCGGGTCCCGGCAGGACCCGGCCGCAGGCACGATCACAGGGCGGCGACCGCCACCGTGGAGTCGAGCTTGATCACGCCGTACGTCCAGCCGTGCCGGCGGTACGCCACCGACGGCTGAGCCGTCTCGACGTCGATGAACAGGAAGAACGGGTGGCCGACGAGCTCCATCTCGTAGAGCGCGTCATCGACCGTCATGGGGTGCGCAGCGTGCACCTTCTCGCGGATCACGACAGGCGAGTCCCCGAGCGCGACCTCGACAGCGTCACCGGTGACCGGTTCGGGCACGGCGGCGACCGGGGCCGGCGGGCGTACGTCGACCGGCGGCGTCGGGGTGTGGCTGCGGTGATCCTTGCGCCGGTCGCGCGTCCGCCTCAGCCGTTCGAGGAGCTTGCCCAGCGCAAGGTCGAGCGCTGCGTACGGATCTCCGGCCGTCGCCTCGGCCCGTACCACGGGGCCCTTGTCGAGCACCGTGATCTCGACGCGCTCGCTGGAGTCGGCCTGACGCGGATTCGCCTCGTGGGACACGAGGACGTCCACCCGCTGGGCGCGGGGTGCGAGCTGTTCGACCTTCGCCAGCTTGGCCCCGACGTGGGCGCGGAACTTGGCCGAGACTTCCGTGTGCCGGCCAGCAACCACGATCTCCATGACAACCTCCTGGAGGTTCGAGGGGCGGTCACCCGCCCCGATGACGTGCGAGTAGATCTCCGCCCGTGGGCGGATCGCCATCACCCCCTCCCGACGACGCCGTGGCATCGCCACCGGGAGCCGCTGCCGGCGCCCGGCCTCGAAGACCCCTCTGTCGGGACCGAGACGGGCCCGACCTGCCTGGTCAACCGGGGTGGGACCGGCTCCAGGACTCCACGCTAGCGGCCCGTGGCCCCGCACTCCACCCGCCGGGCGGTGTTCCGGCCGTGGCATCGACGACCTCACCCGGTGACGGCGTCGAGGCGAGCACGACACCGGCGACCAGCTGTGCTCCCACCTCCTCCAACGCCCGGCGGCACGCCGCGAAGGTCGCACCGGTGGTGAGCACGTCGTCCACCAGCAGCACCCTGCTCCCGATGAGGAGGTGCCGCACGGTCGGCCGCACGTCCACCCGCAGCCGGCGTCCGCGAGCCCTGGCCCCGAGCGCAGTGGAGTCGACATCGCGTCCCCGGCGCAGCGCCGTGACCCGCCGCGCAGCGACGCCGCCCTCCACCAGGCCCGCGGCGACCGCAGCCGCCAGATCCCCCACCAGGTCGCCACCACGCCGGCGACGGGCGGCACCCGACGTCGGCACACCGACCACGATCAGCGGATCAGGCCCGGCCAGGAACCCCCGGACGTCCGGGGCGACGACCACCGCCACCAGCGCACGGGCGAACACCGGGTGCAGATCGGCCCGACCACCGTCCTTCCACGCGCTGACGGCGCGGCGCACCGGACCGACGAAGGGCGTCGCGCACCACACCGGCGCAGGTGCGTGCCCGTCGAGCAGGTCGAGCCGTCCTGCACGGTGCTCGCACCGCTGCGGCACCCGCCCGAGCTGCTGTGAGCACGAGGCGCACCACGCCTCGTCGGGAGCACCGCACCCCGCGCAGCGGACGGGCAGGACGAGGCCGCACAGCTGGGCGAGGAGACCGGGCACCCGCCCACGCTCCCGCCCCCGCCCGCCGCCCGGATGGCCGACGACCACCGGCGCCTGGACCCGGGACTACGACGACGGCTCAGGACGGCTCGACCACCGCCTCGGATCAGCCCGGGTAGGCGGGATCGCTCACCTGCGTGGCGCCGGCAACCTCGACCCAGGTCCGACCGTCGTAGCGGCGGAGATCACCTTCGGAGGTGGCGACCAGCAGGGTCCGCTCACCGACGTCCGCCGCGACGCTCACGGCGTCCGAGACGGTCGGCAAGGTCTCGGTCGGTCCCGTGACCGGCACCCTCGACAGCACCGCCGCACCGGCGACATGCCCCAGGACCACCAAGGTCGAGGCATCGATCCAGACCACCTGGTCGGCGGCCGTGAGGCTCGCGCCGACCTGGATCGAGACACCGATCGACGCCGGCGCACCCGACTTGTCCCGGCCGATGCCCGCGACATCGACCGACGTCCCGCTCGACCCGGCCGACACCACCGCAACCCGCGTGCCGTCGCGGGAGACCCTCAGGGCCGTGACGGTGCGCCCGGCGAGCCAGTCGGCGGCGAGCTGCACCACCTGCCCCTGCGGTCCGACCGCCAGCAGACCATCACCCTGCGACTCCCGGGCCGTCCACACCCAGTCGAACCGGTCGACCGACGGTGCTGCCAAGACGTCGCCGGAGACCAGCACGACGGCATCCGACCCGGAGGTCGGCAACCGGACCAGCGTGCCCGTGCCCGACAACGCCACCCGCACGTCCCCGGCCAGGTCCACCGCGGGTGCACGGACGCCGAGCCCGGCCAACGAGGCGACCCCCGGCACCGGGGTCAGTGCGCCGTCCGCGAGCTGCACCAACGAGTCGCCCGACAGCATCACCGGCACCTGCACATCGGTATCGGTGAACGCCTTCTCTCCGTCCAGCAGCGTTCCGTCGACGCCGGCCCGCACCGACACCGCACGGATCCCTGGCAGGTCGAGCGAACGGGTGATCTGGGCGAGCAGCAGCCCCCGGTCGGGTGCTGCGATCACGGTCGCAGCAGGTTGCAGCACCACCTGGGCCGTACCGTCGGAGCCGATCGTGACGACCTCCGGCTTGAGCTCGATACCGTCCGGCACCGCCGTCGTGACCGCGTCCTGCAACCAGGGCGACGGCCCCGCGAGAAGCCCCTGGATCACCGAGGTCGCCAGGTTCCGCACCGGGTAGTAGCGCACATCGGGCACCAGCTCGGCGCCGTCGAGCGTGACGAAGTAGAGCGGGGCCGCGCGGTACTGCTGCTGGAAGACCCGTTCGGAGACCACCAGACCGGTGGGCGGCTCGGAGATCCGCCACTCACCGTCCACCTCGACCAGGTCGAACGTGACCGACTCGCGCGCATCGGCCGCCTCCGCGAACCGGCCGGCCTTGTCGACCTTCCCGATCACATCGAGCGACGCGGTGAACTGGCTGTCACCGGACTGGCTGAGGGTCGTCTGACTGGCGACCGTCGTCCCCGCCGAAGGGTCCCAGGACTGGGCCGCCTCCCCCGCGAGGAACTGGCGGGCGACCGAGAAGTCCCCCGACAGCCCGGCCGAACCAGCCAGCATGAAGCCCTCGACGATCGCCCGCGGCGTCGCGCCCGCCTGCGGCCCCTCCGGCAGCGCGACCACACCGGTCGAGTCGTCGACCTCCACATCGCCCGCATTGACCTCACCGGAGGTCGGGATCCCCGCACACCCCGAGAGCAACGCCGCGACCACCAGCACCAGAGCGACCCCGCGACGCCTCATCGTCCGGCCTCCGGATCAGGGACGACCGGCACCGCACCGGTCGCGAGGGTGAGGCGGGGCAGCGCCGCCGGGCCGGACGCGGGCCGGGCCGCCGCAGCGCGCACCGGCGGGTCGACAGGTACCAGCGGGAGCGGTGAGCCCGTCAGCGTGAGCCCGGCACGCAGCGGCAGGGTCAGCCGGAAGCAGGCACCCTGACCGGGCCGGCCCCACGCCTCGAGCCACCCGCCGTGCAGCCGCGCGTCCTCCGCCGAGATCGCCAGTCCGAGTCCGGTGCCGCCCGTGGAGCGCGCCCGGGCCGGGTCCGCGCGCCAGAACCGGTCGAACACGTGCTCCGCCTCACCGGCCGACATCCCGACACCGTGATCTCGGACCGTGACCGCGACCGCGCGGGCGTCGGCGGCGACCTGGACCTCCACCGGGCTCCCCTCGGCATGCTCCACCGCGTTGACCAGCAGGTTGCGCAGCACACGCTCCACCCGGCGCGGGTCGATGTCGGCGATCACCCGCTCCGCCGGCAGCTGGACCGCGATCCACGAACCGCGCCGCTGCGCGAGCGGTGCGGCGGCCTCGGCCGCATCCCTGACGACCTCCCGCACATCGTGCGACTGTGCCTCCAGCATGGCCGCACCGGCGTCGAACCGGCTGATCTCCAGCAGATCCGCGAGCAGGTCCTCGAACCGGTCCAGCTGGGTGGTCATGAGCTCGGCGGAGCGCTTGACCGCCGGATCGAACCCGTCGCGGGCCGCGTGGATCACCTCGGCGGCGATCCGGATCGTGGTGAGCGGTGTCCGCAGCTCGTGGGACACATCGGAGACGAACCTGCGCTGCAGGGTCGACAGCTCGGCCATCCGGGCGATCTGATCGGCCAACGAGTCAGCCATCTCGTTGAACGACCTGGCCAGGGTGGCCATCTCGTCCTCGCCGCGCACCTGCATGCGCTCGTCGAGGTGGCCGTCGGCCAGACGTTCGGCGACCAGCGCGGCCTGCACCACCGGGCGGACGGCCTGCCGGGTCACCACGAACGTCATGGCGCCCAGGAGAAGC
>JAKLPK010000263.1 GCA_022013895.1 Cellulomonas sp.
AACTTGATGCGGTCGGCGATGGCACCGGTGATGAGGGCGACGGTGATCACCGCGAAGGTCGACTGGAAGGCGACGGCCACGAAGGCCGGCACGCCGTAGGCGAACATCAGGCTCTTGTCGTCGGTCAAGCCGTTGAGCCCGAAGTACTCGAACGGGTTGCCGAAGAACTGACCCAGGCCGGTCGTCGACGAGCCGAACGCCATCCCGTAGCCGTACAGGATCCAGATGAACCCGACCGTTCCCGCGGCGACGAAGTTCATCATGAGCATGTTGAGGACCGACTTGCCGCGCACCATGCCGCCGTAGAAGAACGCCAGGGCGGGGACCGTCATCATGAGGACGATGACGGAGGAAGTGAGCATCCACGCGGTGTTGCCGGAGTCCAGAGCGAATTCGTCCAGAAGCATTCGCGGTTTCCGTTTCTCCCGAGGCCCAGCCGGAGCAGCTGGACGGCCTAACCGTGGTGGAGCCCGGTTACCTGCGATCGCGCCTCGTGTTACAGCCGCGTCACGAGCCCCTCGGCCAGGTAAACATCACGTGTCGTCCAGGACCTGCGCCCCAGTCTGGCGGGCGGGGCGCTCAGGCTCCGAGCAGCCCGTCGACGAACGCCTCGACGTCGAACGGGGCCAGGTCGTCCGGGCCCTCACCGAGCCCGACGAGCTTGACCGGAACACCGAGCTCACGCTGGACCTGCACCACGATGCCGCCCTTGGCGGTCCCGTCGAGCTTGGTGAGCACGATGCCGGTCACGGCTGCAACCTGTGCGAACACCCGCGCCTGGGACAGCCCGTTCTGACCCGTCGTCGCATCGAGCACGAGGAGGACCTCGGTCAGCGGCGCCTCCCGGGTCACCACTCGGACGATCTTGCCGAGCTCGTCCATCAGCCCCGCCTTGTTCTGCAGGCGGCCGGCTGTGTCAACAAGGACGACGTCCATGCCTTCACGCCGCCCGGTCCGCACGGCGTCGAAGGCGACCGACGCCGGATCGGCTCCGTCCCGGTCGGCCCGTACCGTCGGGACCCCCACCCGCGAGCCCCACGTGGCGAGCTGATCGGCTGCCGCGGCCCGGAACGTGTCGGCGGCACCAAGCACCACCGACCGCCCGTCGGCCACCAGGACCCGGGCGAGCTTGCCGACCGTCGTGGTCTTGCCCGTGCCGTTGACGCCGACGACCAGCACGACGGCAGGGACGTGCGCCCCTGTGTCGTCCGTGCCGGGCTGGACGCCCAGCGACCGGTCGAGGTTCGGGTCCAGCAACGCCACGAGCTGCTCACGGAGCACCGCCCGGGTGGTGGCCGGATCGTCCAGACCCGCGACCCGGGCCCGGGTACGCAGCGCGTCGAGCAGCTCGGCCGTCGGGCCGGCACCGACGTCGGCCAGCAGCAACGTCTCCTCGAGCTCGTCCCAGTCGTCCTCAGAGAGGTGGTCGCGCGACAGGACGCCGAGGATGCGGGCGCCCAGCGGCGACCCGGACCGGGCGAGGCGCTCCCGCAGGCGCACCAGACGACCGGCCGTCGGCGCCGGAACCTCCCGGAGCGCCGACGCTGGGGCCGCAGCGGGCTCGGGCGGAGCGCTCGCTCCGTCGACCTCCCGCGGCGCCTCGCCGGAGGGTGGCAGCTCGCCGGACGGCGGCGTCTCATCCGACGGCGGGGTCGGGATCTGCGGTGCCGAGCCCCGACGACCGGTTCGGACCAGCAGGGCAACGACCAGGACGCCCGCCAGGACGAGGAGGACGGCGATGCCGATCAGGACGGGCACCTCGGACGAGTTCAGCGTGAGCACGGGCTCAGTCTGGCGGGTCGACGGCGGGCGCGGCGAACTGTTCGGTCACGACGGGGGTCGGACGCGCCGGTCAGGACCGCGGGGCCGTCACGTGGTCGCGGTGGTGCGGGAGCGCCCGCCCCGCGAGCTCACCGGCGCGCGCGGTCTGCTCGCTCGCACGCTCACGGGCGCGGGCCCAGGTGAGCTGCAGCTCGTCCGCGGTGAGGTAGGCGTCACCGCCGTCATCGGCCAGCCGCAGCATCTCGGTGAGCGGGACATCGACCGGGTCGACCGGAGCCGTTGCGCCCGGTCGGTGGACACCGCGTCGGAACGACCGCCAGACCGACTCGTCACGGGCCAGGACATCACGATCGGGTGAGACCGCTGCCAGCAGGAGCACAGGACAGGCGACGAGCACAGTGACGACAACACCGATCAGAACAGCCATGGGACGATTCTCTCCCCGCGGGTCGGCGCCGGCCCGGGCCCGCGCCGACCTGCACAGGAACTTCACCCCGACGCCACCCCACCGGTCAGCGCAGCCTCGGCGGCGCGGGCTCAGGCGGTGGTCGGCTCCCGCAGACGCTGACTGATCACGGTGCTCACACCGTCGCCGCGCATCGTCACGCCGTACAGCGCGTCGGCGATCTCCATCGTCCGCTTCTGATGGGTCACCACGATGAGCTGCGAATCGGTCTGCAGCTCACGCATGACCTCCAGCAGCCGGCCGAGGTTCGCATCGTCGAGCGCGGCCTCCACCTCGTCCATCACGTAGAACGGGCTCGGCCGGGCCTTGAAGATCGCGACCAGCATCGCCACCGCGGCCAGCGACCGCTCACCACCCGACAGCAGCGACAGCCGCTTGATCTTCTTGCCGGCCGGACGCGCCTCGACCTCGACCCCCGTGTTCAGCATGTCGTCCGGATCGGTGAGCAGCAGTCGTCCTTCACCGCCCGGGAAGAGCCGGGCGAACACACCCTCGAACGCCGCCGCGGTGTCCGCGAAGGCCTCGGCGAACACCTGCTGCACCCGCTCGTCGATGTCCGAGACGATCTGCAGCAGATCGGTGCGCGACCGCTTGAGGTCCGCGAGCTGCTCGGTGAGGAACCGGTGCCGCTCCTCGAGAGCCTCGAACTCCTCGAGAGCCAGGGGGTTGACCTTGCCCAGCAGGGCCAGGGCCCGCTCGGCCGACCGCAGCCGCTTCTCCTGCTCGGCGCGGACGTAAGGGACCGACGTGGGACCGTCCGGAGCGGGGTCCAGCACAGGCACCTCACGCTCCGGCCCGAACTCCTCGAGCAGCACCGCGTGCTCAAGGCCCAGCTCGGCCACCGCCCGCTCCTGCAGCTGCTCGACACGGGCGACCTGCGCCGCGCGGGCCACCTCGTCGCGGTGCGCGACATCGGTGAGCTCGGCCAGCTCACGGGCCCGCAGATCGACCTGGGCGCGGGCCGCCTGCACCTGGGCGTCCCGCTCGGTGCGGGCCTGCTCGGCGGCGGCACGCTCATCGGCCGCCCGGTGGACGGAACGTTCGAGCACCGACAGCGCGAAGGTCGCCCCGGCGTGCACCGCCCGAGCCACCTGGGCCTGCTCGGCGCGGCGCCGCTCACGTTCGAGCGCCTTCTCGCGCGCGGCGCGCTCGGTCTGGGCCGCGCGTTCGAGGGACTGGGCGCGACCGGCCAACGCCCGCGCGCGCTCCTCGGCGGTCCGCAGCGTCAGCCGCGCCTCCGTCTCTCGGCTGCGCGCCGCCGTCGCCTCGGCTGCGGTCAGCTCACGGGCCTGGGCCGCCCCGGCGATGGCGGCCTCATGCGCTGCAGGCTCGGCCTCGGCCGCCGTGAGCCGGGCCGCGAGCTCGACCAGCGCGGCCTCGTCCTGCTCCTGCGAGGTACCCGCCGCTGCCAAGGACGCGCGGACGCGCTCGGCCTCTGCGGCCGCCGAACGCACGACGGCACCCAGGTGCCCGAGCTGTTCGGCTACGGCGGCCAGGGCCGCATCGGACTCGTTGAGCCGGGCCAGGGTCGCCTCGTGGTCGGCTGCCGCCTTCTCCCGCGCGGGACGGGCCGCAGCCAGGGCGAACCGCAGCTGCTCGGCCCGTGCGGCTGCTTGCTGCGCGGCGTTGCGCGCCGCATCGTGGGCGGACTGCAGGTGCAGGGTGCTCGGCGCCGCCGCCGACCCGCCCGACGCCCGGTGGGCCGAGAGCAGGTCGCCGCCGCGGGTGACCACCACCAGCTCGGGATGCTGGGCCAGGACCTGGCGTGCGGTGGCGAGGTCGTCGACCACGACCACCCCGGCCAGCAGCCCGTCCACGGTCGACGCGAGCTGAGCCGGGACCTGGACCAGGTCCGCCGCCCACGCGCACCCCGCCGGTGCCTCCGCACGCGCCACCGGCGCGGCAGCGCCCGCGACGACCAGACCGGCCCGGCCCGCGTCCTGCGACCGCAGGTAGCGCAGCGAGTCGACAGCGGCCTCGACCGACTCGACCGCGACCGCATCGGCGAGCGGCCCGAGCGCCGCCACCACTGCCTCCTCATCGCCGGGACCGACGGCGAGCAACGCCGCGAGCGAGCCGAGGGCGCCGACCGGCTCGTCCGCGGCCAGCAGCGCCCCGGCGCCGTCCTTGCGGTCCAGCGACAGCGCGAGCGTGTCGGCTCGGGCGCGTTCGGCGTCCCGTTCCCGTTCGGCCACGGCGAGCTGCTCGACCAGGGCGGCGACCTGCGCCTCCGCCTCTTCCAGCGCGAGGGTTGCCGCCTCGTGCTCGGCGTCCAGGCCGAGCTCACCGGCCTCCGCACCGGCCGCCTGCGCCTCGACCGTCGTGAACTGCGCCGTGGCCTCCCGGCCGCGACGTTCGGCCTCCTCCAGGGTGGCGCGCAGCCGCCCGATCTCGGCCGCGGTCGCCTCGGCCCGGCTGCGGCGCGCGGCCACCTGACCGGCGAGCCGGGCCAGACCTTCGCGACGGTCGGCGGCGGCCCGCTGCGCACCTGCGAGCTCGCGTTCGGCGACCGCGGCCGCCTCCTCGGCGACCTGACGGGCCTGCACGGCACCCGCGAGCCCGGCACGCGCGAGCTCCACCTCGGTGAGGATCTCCGCCTCGGCGGCCCGCACCCGCTCGGCCTGGGCCGCCAGGTCGTCGGGGTCGGCTCCCGCCCGGACCTCGGCAGGCTCCCCCAGCAGGCGGACCCGGTCGGCCGCCAGCGACGCGGTACCGCGCAGCCGTTCGCGGACGCTCGACAGCCGGTACCAGACCTCGCTGGCCTCCGCCGCGGCGGGTGCCGCAGCGCCGGCCAGCTCCTCCAGCTCGGTCAGGCGGGCACGTGCCGCGACGAGCTGGGCCTCGACCTCGTCGCGACGCCCCCGCAGCGCCGACTCGTCGGCGATCTCCTGCTCGAGCTGCGCCGACAGCTGCGCGAGGTCGTCGGCCAGCAGCCGGGCCCGCGAGTCACGCAGATCGGCCTGGACCACGGCGGCCTTGCGGGCCACCTCGGCCTGCCGTCCGAGCGGGCCCAGCTGTCGACGGATCTCGGCCGTCAGATCGCCGAGCCGCACCAGGTTGGCCTGCATGGCGTCGAGCTTGCGCAGCGCCTTCTCCTTGCGCCGGCGGTGCTTGAGCACGCCGGCCGCCTCCTCGACGAAACCACGACGCTCCTCCGGCGTGGCCCGCAGGATCGCATCGAGCCGGCCCTGGCCGACGATGACATGCATCTCCCGGCCGAGCCCGGTGTCCGAGAGCAGCTCCTGGATGTCCAGCAGCCGGCAGCCCGACCCGTTGATCGCATACTCCGAGCCGCCGTTGCGGAACAGCGTCCGCGAGATCGTGACCTCGGAGTACTCGATCGGCAGCGCACCGTCGGTGTTGTCGATGGTGAGCGCGACCTCGGCCCGGCCCAGCGGCGGGCGGCCCGAGGTGCCCGCGAAGATGACGTCCTCCATCGAGCCGCCACGCAGCGACTTGGCGCCCTGCTCGCCCATCACCCAGGCCAGCGCGTCGACCACGTTCGACTTGCCCGACCCGTTGGGGCCCACGACGCAGGTGATGCCCGGCTCGAAGCTCAACGTCGTCGCCGAGGCGAACGACTTGAACCCGCGCAGGGTCAGCGTCTTGAGGTGCACGTGCTGAGCCTAGGTGTCTGCCGGGATCGCGCTGCGGAGGAGGTGTGCCGAGCGCTCAGGAGTCGAGCCCGCCGAACCAGAGCGCGATCTCCCGGGCCGACGACTCCGGCGAGTCCGAGGCGTGGATGATGTTCTCGATCACCGACGCGCCGGTGTCTGCTGCGAGGTCCCCGCGGATCGACCCCGGCGCGGCGGTCGTCGGGTCCGTCGCACCCGCGAGCGCGCGGACGCCCTCGATGACGCGGTAGCCCTCGACGACGAGGGACAGCACCGGACCCGAGGCCATGAACGCGATGAGCGGGCCGACGAACGGTTTGCCCGCGTGCTCGATGTAGTGGGCGGCGAGCAGGGACTCGTCAGCCGTGCGCAGCCGGGCCTCGACGAGGCGGTAACCCTTCGCCTCGATGCGCCGCAGCACCTCGCCGGACAGCCCGCGCCGCACACCGTCCGGCTTGACCAGGACAAGGGTGCGCTGAAGGTCGCTCATGGCGCCGACCCTACCGGGCCGGGGCGGCCCCCTCGGAGGCATCGGGCGGACCGAGGTGCTCGGCGTCCCAGGCGGCGCGTTCGGCATCCACCCGTCCGCCCAGGACAAGGGCCAGCACCCACAGCACGACGAAGACGACCGCGATCACCGCCATCATCGGCACCACGAGGGCAGCGGCGACCAGGAACACCTGGCCGACCGAACCGGCGAGGTAGCCGCCGGGACGCCCCGCCGCCCCGGCCATCAGCACGAGCGACACCGCCAGCACCCCACCCGCGGTCCACACGGCCGCCGACGGCGCGACCCGCAGCCCGAACGCGACCAGGGTGGCGAAGAAGACGACGAGCGCCTCCAGCCCGAGGACCGTCGAGGCGAACAGCTGTCTGGCCGGACGCTTTCGCGCGGTCGCCGGCGGAACAGGTGCGGGAGCGTCGCTCACTGCTCCCCGAAGCCGTCCTCGATCATCGACACCGCGGTGTCGACCGCCTCTCGGGCCTGCGCGCCGGTCGCCCGGATCTCGAGCTCACGTCCGCGGGTCGCACCGAGCGCCATCAGTGCCAGCACCGAGGCACCGTCGACCCCGCCGATCGTGACCTGCGCATCCAGCGCCGCCATCGATCGGGCGAGCAGGGCCGCCGGACGTGCGTGCAGACCCATCGCGTTGCGCACGGAGACCGTGGCCACCTCGCCCTCGAGCGGTGGTGCCGATCCGGTCGCTCCGGCGGACTGCGGGCTCACGTACTGCGCACCGGCCGCCTGGGCGGCGGCGACCACGGCATCGGCGTCAGCGCCGTTCTCCGCCTCGACCGCCGCGGCCACAGCACCTTCGACCAGCGGGGCGTCGGCGAGCCGGATCCGGTCGACGACCTCCGGTTCCAGGAACTCGAGGACCGACTCCGCCGTGAGCACGGCCGACCCGAGGTCGGTGAGCACCACGGCCTGCCCGCCCTGCGAGGTGGCCTGTTCGAGCGCGGCCTGCACGGCGTCGAACGAGGTGCCGATCCCCCCGTCCGGAAGGCCGCCCGCGGCCAGGATCGTGACGGCCGGCGCCATCTGGGCGGCCAGCTCGGCGACACCGGCCGCGAGCTGCCGGGAGTGCGAGACGACGACCAGCGAGACGAGGCGGCCCATCAGTCGACCGCCGCGCCGGCGGCAGCCGCCAGGATGAGCTCGGTCGAGCGAGCGCCGGGGTCGAGGTGACCGATCGACCGCTCCCCCAGGTAGCTGGCCCGCCCCTTGGTGGCGAGCAGCGGGATCGTGGCCTGCGCCCCCTCGGCGGCGGCGGCTGCCGCCGCGGCGAGCACCTCGCTCGGTGGCGCACCGGCATCGGCGGCGGCCACCGCTGCTGCGACGGCCGGGGTCCACGCGTCGACCATGGTCTTCTCACCGGGCCGGGCCTTGCCGCGGGCGACGATGCCCTCGGTCGCGGCCTCGAGCAGGGCGACCACGCCGGCGCTGTTGAGCTGCGCCGACGCGGTCACCTTGGCCGCTCGCAGGTACGCCGTGCCGTAGAGCGGACCGGCCGCCCCGCCGACCGTCGACATGAGGGTGGTCGCCACGAGCTTGAGCACGTCGCCGACCTGCTCCGGCGGCGCGTCCAGCGCATCGAGCTTG
>JAKLPK010000264.1 GCA_022013895.1 Cellulomonas sp.
CGCCCGTGCTGCACCGTGATCAGACCGGTCGCCTCCAGCCCGGCGATGGCCTCGCGCAACGAGACCCGGCTCACGCCGAACGTCTCGCACAGCACCCGCTCGGAGGGCAGTGCCGAACCGGGCGCGTAGGCGCCGGACTCGATCGCGACCAAGAGCTGCTCACGTACGAGCTGGGTCGGGCCCACCCGCTTGATGCTGGTGAGCATCGGCGCCGCGGCCTTCGTCCTGCCTGCCATCGATCCCCTGTCCTGTCGTCGACCCCGCGTCCGCGGGCGCTCCGGTCAGCCTGCGTCGGCGAGGTACCGCTCCCCATCCACTGCGTCGTCGGCCAGCACGATGAGGTCGGCACCGACGTCCACGGTCTCACCCTCCGCGGCCAGAAGCGCCGCGACGACACCGCAGACCGGGGACTCGAGGTCGATCTCCGCCTCCGTGGTGCCGACGTCCACGGTCGGCTGGCCGTCGTTGCGGGTCACCAGGGTGGGCAGCGTGGCGTGCACCGTGCGGAAGGTACCGACGGAGGACACCGAGAGCGTGCCCCGGGAGCTGGTCGAACCCGTCCATGCGATCCGCCGTCCTGCGACCTCGGTCGGTCCTGCACGCGGTGCGGCCGGCGACGGAGAGGTTCTGCGCCTGCCGCAGAAGATCGGCGAAGCTGCTCGGTCGACGACCGCGACGGGGCCCGGACGTCCGTCTAGGGTGACCAGGCCAGCATCGACGACGATCGGGAGCCGCCGTGCGTCAGCACACCGTCCGCACCCACCCCAGCGCCGACCGGCTGCCACGTGCCGACCAGCTCGCCTGGGCCCTGGCCGAGGTTGCGGCCGACCCGGTGCCGGTCGAGCCCGACGTCACCGCGATGGTGGTCAACCGCCTGATCGACGACGTGGCGGTCGCGGCCGCCGCGCTGGACCGGGCGCCCGTCGCCGCGGCACGTGCGCAGGCGCTCGCCCACCCGTCGGGCCGCGGTTCCACGGTGCTCGGGGTGCCAGGCCGGGTCGCCCCCGAGTGGGCGGCCTGGGCCAACGGTGTGGCGGTGCGTGAGCTCGACTTCCACGACACCTACCTGGCCGCCGAGTACGCGCACCCCGGCGACACCATCCCGCCGCTGGTGGCCGTCGCCCAGCACGTCGGCGCGGACGGCGAGCGCCTGGTCGCCGCGATCGCCACGGCCTACGAGGTGCAGATCGACCTGGCCCGCACCATCAGCCTGCACGCGCACAAGATCGACCACGTCGCGCACCTGGGCCCGGCCGTTGCCGCGGGGCTCGGCACGCTGCTCGACCTGCCGGTCGAGGTGACCTTCCAGGCCATCGGTCAGGCGCTGCACACCACCACCGCGACCCGGCAGTCCCGCAAGGGCGAGATCTCGACCTGGAAGGCGTACGCGCCCGCGCTCGCCGGCAAGCTCGCCGTGGAGGCCGTCGACCGGGCGATGCGCGGGCAGACCAGCCCCGAACCGATCTACGAGGGCGAGGACGGGCTCATCGCGTGGCTGCTCGACGGGCCCGACTCGGTGTACGACGTGTGGCTGCCCGAACCCGGGGAGCCCAAGCGCGCGATCCTCGACTCGTTCACCAAGGAGCACTCGGCCGAGTACCAGGCGCAGGCCTGGATCGACCTGGCCCGGCGGCTGCGCGAGGTCGACCCCCGTGTCATGGACCCGGCCCAGGTGCACTCGATCGTGCTGGCCACCAGCCACCACACGCACGCCGTGATCGGCACCGGGGCGAACGATCCGCAGAAGTTCGACCCGACCGCCAGCCGGGAGACCCTCGACCACTCGTTGCCATACATCCTGGCCGTCGCGCTGCAGGACGGTGTCTGGCACCACGTCGACTCCTACGCCCCGGCCCGGGCGACCCGGCCGGACACCGTCGCGTTGTGGCGGTCGATCTCCACCGTCGAGGACCCGGCCTGGACCGCCCGCTACCACGCCGCCGACCCGCGGCAGAAGGCGTTCGGCGGCTCGATCCTGGTGACCTTCGCCGACGGCAGCACGTTGTTCGACGAGATCGCGGTGGCCGATGCGCACCCGGCGGGCGCCCGGCCGTTCACCAGGGACGACTACGAGCGCAAGCTGCGCACCTTGGCCACCCCGCGGATCACCGCCGCCGAGGTCGACCGGTTCCTCACGCTGGCCCGTCGGCTGCCCGAGGCCGGACCCGGTGAGCTCTGCGGGCTGACCCTGACGGCCGCCCGACCACTGGTCGCCGCACCCGAGGGGCTGTTCTGATGCTCGGCTCGACCACCACGGCACACGCCACGCGGGTCGCCCTGCGCGCCGCGCTCGCCGGGCCGGACCTGGTGCGCATGCCCGGGGCGTTCACGCCGCTCAGCGCACGACTCATCCAGGACAAGGGCTTCGAAGGGGTCTACCTGTCCGGTGCCGTGATGAGCGCCGAGCTGGGCCTGCCGGACATCGGCCTGACCACCCTGTCCGAGGTGGCGGCCCGGACCGCGCAGGTCGCCGCAGTCACCGACCTGCCGGTGCTGGTGGACGCCGACACCGGGTTCGGCGAGCCGATGAACGTCGCACGCACGGTGCAGGCGCTCGAGGACGCCGGGGCCGCCGGGCTGCACCTGGAGGACCAGGTCAACCCCAAGCGCTGCGGGCACCTGGACGGCAAGCAGGTGGTCGACGAGGCCACCGCCGTGCGCCGCATCAAGGCCGCGGTCGACGCCCGGCGCGACGGTGACCTGCTGGTGATGGCCCGCACCGACGTGCGCGGGGTCGACGGGCTCGATGCCGCGATCCGGCGGTCGAAGGCTCTGGTCGACGCCGGTGCCGACGCCCTGTTCCCCGAGGCCCTCACCAGCCTGGCCGAGTACGAGGCCGTCCGAGCCGCGGTGGACGTGCCGATCCTGGCCAACATGACCGAGTTCGGGAAGACCGAGCTGTTCACCTGCGCCCAGCTCGCCGACGTCGGCGTGGACCTGGTGATCTTCCCGGTCTCGCTGCTGCGCGTCGCCCTCGGGGCCGCCGAACGTGCGCTCGACGAGCTCGCGGCGACCGGGACGCTCGCCGGGCAGGTCGGGCAGATGCAGACCCGCGCCCGCCTCTACGAGCTGCTCGACTACGCCGGCTACACCCAGTTCGACGCCGGGGTGTTCGACTTCCGGCTCGACGACTGACCCGCACCGGACCTGCCGCGACCGAAGGACCACACGCCGCACCTCATCCACCCCACGACAGCAAAGGAGCGCCCGTGCCCGATCAGCAGACCCACAGGGGACTGGCCGGAGTCGTCGTCGACACCACCGCCATCTCGAAGGTCGACCCGCAGTCCAACTCGCTGCTGTACCGCGGCTACCCCGTGCAGGAGCTCGCCGCCCGCTGCTCGATGGAGCAGGTCGCCTGGCTGCTGTGGCACGGCGAGCTGCCGACGTCCGCCGAGCTGGCGTACCTGCAGCAGGCCGAACGCGCGCACCGGGGGCTGCACCCGGCGGTCCGGCAGGTGATCGACCTGCTGCCGTCGGCCACCCACCCGATGGACGTCGTCCGCACCGCTGTGAGCGTGCTCGGCACCCTGGACCGGCCGGGCTCCTCGCTGGACGCCGACCCGGCCACCTCTCAGGACAGCGCCGTGCGGCTGTTCGCCGCGCTGCCGGCGATCATCGCCTACGACCAGCGCCGCCGACGCGGACTTGACCCGGTGGCCCCGCGCGACGACCTCGACTACGCCTCGAACCTGCTGCACCTGACGTTCGGCGCCGTGCCCAGCGAGCTGGACGCGGAGGTGCTCGGCGTCTCGATGGTGCTGTACGCCGAGCACTCGTTCAACGCCTCGACCTTCACCGCGCGCGTGGTCACCTCGACGCTGTCCGACCAGTACTCGGCCGTGGTCGCCGCGATCGGCGCGCTCAAGGGCCCGCTGCACGGCGGCGCCAACGAAGCCGTCATGACCTTGCTCGACGAGGTCGGCTCCCCCGGCAACGTCGAATCGTGGCTCGAGGACGCGCTGGCAGCCAAGCGCAAGATCATGGGCTTCGGCCACCGGGTCTACAAGCACGGCGACTCCCGGGTGCCGACGATGCAGACGGCCCTCGACCGGTTGGTCGCCGACCGCGGCGCCCACCAGCTGGCCGAGCTGTACGACGCGCTGGCCGCAGCCATGGAGCGGCGCACCGGCATCCTGCCGAACCTCGACTACCCGTCGGGCCCGGCCTACCACCTGCTCGGCTTCGACGTGGCAGCCTTCACACCGCTGTTCGTCGCATCCCGGGTGGTCGGCTGGACGGCGCACATCGCCGAGCAGCGCGCATCGAACGCCCTCATCAGGCCGCTGTCGGCGTACGACGGGCCGGAGCTGCGGCACCTGGTCTGACCTCGGACGCGTGCGGCCGGCTCAACACGATCTTCACGATCCGGCAGGTTCGCCCACCACACTGGGCGGTGAGGCTGGGACCGTCGTCGGGTATCGGGCCCGGCCGGCTGTGGAGGTGCACCGTGATGGGTTGGACGGGTCATTCGATGATGGGCGGCGGCGTGGTGCTGTGGCCGCTGCTCGTGCTGTTCTGGGTGGGGCTGATCGCGCTCATCGTGTTCCTCGTGGTCAAGCTGCTGCCGCGGTCGGGGGGCCAGCCGCCGGTGCACCCGAACCACCCGCTGCCGCCGGGCGCCACGCCCGAGAGCCCGGAGGAGATCCTCGACCGGATGTTCGCGCTCGGTGAGATCGACGAGGCGACCTACCGCGCCCGCCGCACGGCGCTGGGCGAGATGCGACGCCCGTCATGAGCCGTCAGCGCACCGGCTACGTGGTCGCGCTCGTCGTCGCCGTCGTCGTGCTGGTCGGATCGGTGGTCGCGGTCGCGTGGAGCGCGAGCCCGACGTCCTCGGCCGACCGGCAGGTGAACCGTGGGTACAGCGACAGCCGTGGTGGGGACTACGGCGACAGCCGTCGTGGCGGCGGCCCGGGAATGATGGACGGCAGCGGGATGGGCTGGAGCTGGGACGATGACGGGACGAGCACGCTCACCCTCGACCAGGCGCGCAGCGACGCCCAGACCTGGGTGGACGAGCACCTCACCGGCGCCACCTTGGACGATGGTGTGGCGGTGATGCGCGGCTACCGGTTCACCGCGACGCTCGACGGCACCCAGGCCGCTGTGGTCGTCGTCCGCGAGGACGGCACCGTGATCGGGCACCTGGTGTCGGCGGCCACCCCGAGCCCGACGAGCTGAGGACGTCCGTGGAGCGCACGAGCGTGCTGGTGGTCGACGACGAACCCGATATCCGGCGGGTCGTCGTCGCCTACCTCTCCCAGGCCGGCTACGAGACCTTCGAGGCCGCCGACGGCACCCGGGCGCTGACCCTCGCCCGCGAGCGCCGACCCGATGTGGTGGTGCTCGACCTCGCGCTGCCGGACCTCGACGGGGTGGAGGTCTGCCGACGGCTGCGCACCTTCACCGACGCCTACGTGCTCATGCTCACCGCACGTACCGAGGAGGTCGACACCTTGATCGGGCTGTCGGTCGGCGCGGACGACTACCTCACCAAACCGTTCAGCCCGAAGGTGTTGCTGGCCCGGATCGCGGTGCTGCTGCGCCGGCCCCGGGCCGAACGGGCCGGCACCCGGGTGCTGGGCGATCTGGTGCTGGACCCAGATGCCCGGCTGGTCACCGTCGCCGGCGAACCGGTCGACCTCACCCGCACCGAGTTCGATGTGCTGGCCGCCCTCACCGAACGCCCGCGCCAGGTGCTCGCGCGCGCCCAGCTCATCGAGCAGGTGTGGGGCGGCGACTGGGTGGGCGACGAGCGACTGGTCGATGTGCATATCGCGCACCTGCGGGCCAAGCTCGGCCCCGACGCCGGGCGCCGGTACGTGGTGACGGTGCGCGGGGTCGGCTTCCGGACGGGTGCGGGATGAGACGTCCGATCGCCCGGCTCGGGCTGTCCACCCGGATCTTCGTGACGATCGCCCTGGTCATCCTGGCCGGAGCGGGCACGTTGCTGCTGGTGGCGCTGTGGGTCGCACCCCAGGTGTTCGCCAACCATCTCGCCCGGGCCGGGCTGACCCTGGACGCCGCCGAGCAGGCGCACGTCGAGGAGGGTTTCGCCGACGCCGTGCTCACCTCGATCCTGGCGGGCGTGAGCGCTGCTGTGCTCGTGGCCGTGATCGCCGCGGCCCTGGTCGCGCGCCGGCTCACCGGTCCGCTCGCACTGGCCGCGCAGACGGCCACCAGGCTCGCGGACGGCGACCTGGGCGCGCGGATGCCGCAGCCTGGGATGGGCCCCGAGCTGGCCGAGCTGGCCCGGGCGGTCAACACGCTCGCCGCCCGGCTGGAGCAGGCCGAGCTGCGTCGAGAACGGCTGCTCACCGAGGTCGCCCACGAGCTGCGCACACCGCTGACCGCGATCGAGGCCACGGTCGAGGCCCTCGCCGACGGGGTGCTCCCGGCCGATGCCGCGACGCTGAGCTCGCTCACCGCGCAGACCCGCCGGCTGACCCGGCTCACCGCGGACCTGGCGGCCACCTCGCGCAGCGAGGAGCACGCGTTCACCGTGCACCGGCGCCAGGTCGACCTCTCCCCGCTGGTCCACCAGGTGGTCGCAGGCAACGCTGCCCGGTACGCCGCCGCCCACGTCCGCCTCACCGCGCGGGCCGACGACCCGTGCCCGGCACACGTCGACCCGGACCGGGTGGTGGAGGTGCTCGACCAGCTGCTCGACAACGCGCTGCGGCACTGCTCACCGGGCGGTTCGGTACAGGTGCACGCCACCCGGACCGGTTCTCACGCCCAGGTCGACGTGACCGACGACGGGGCAGGGTTCGACGCCGACCGGGCCGAGGAGCTGTTCGTCCGCTTCACCCGTGGCGCGGTGCCCTCCCCCACGGGCAGCGGGGTCGGGTTGACGATCGCCCGCGCCCTGGTCGTCGCCCAGGGCGGGACGCTCACGGCGAGCAGCGACGGTCCCGGCCGTGGGGCGCGGTTCACGGTGCGGGTGCCGGGCCTCTGAGGGCCGGGCCGGCGGACCCCTGTGCCGCCAGCTGCTCACGCAGCACGTGCTTGGTGAGCTTGCCCGACGGGTTGCGGGGCAGCGCATCGGCGATCACCAGGTCCCGCGGCACCTTGTAGCGGGCGAGGCGCTCGCCGCAGAACGCGCGCAGGTCCTCCAGGCTCAGCTCGCCGTCGGCCACCACGACTGCCACCACCGTCTCGCCCCACTGCGGGTGCGGGCGGCCGACGACCGCCGCCTCCCGGACCTGCGGGTGCTGCTGCAGGACCGCCTCGACCTCAGCGGAGTAGACGTTCTCACCGCCGGTGATGATGAGGTCCTTGAGCCGATCGACGATGAACAGGTAGCCGTCCTCGTCCAGTCGTGCCAGGTCACCGCTGCGGTACCAGTCGCCGTCGAAGGCCAGGGCAGTGGCAGCCGGGTCGTCGAGGTAGCCGAGCATCCGGGTGTCGGCGCGCAGCCAGACCTCGCCGTCCTCCCCCGGTGCCGCGTCCTGCCCGTCGGCGCGGACCACCCGCACGTCCACCCCGGGCATCCCGCCGGCACCGACCGCACCGGCCTTGGCGACCTGCTCGGACGGGTAGAGGGCGCAGCCGACGGGCCCCATCTCGCTCATGCCGTACACCTGGTAGAACTCCGTCGACCCGTACGCGGACTGCAGGGTGCGCACGGCCTGCGCACCGAGCGGTGCACCCCCGTAGGCCCACAGCCGCATGGTCGACAGGTCGTACGCCGCGGGTGAGCTGCCCTGGGCCGCCAGCACCTGCAGCGGGGCGAGGTAGGCGATCGGGGCGCCGAAGAACGCGGTGGCGCGGTGCCGGGCCACCGCCTCGAGGAACCCCACCGGGTGGTACTCCTTGAGCAGCACGGTGGTGCCGCCGAGGTACACCATCGACAGGAACCAGTTGTTGAGCGGGGACGCGTGCCAGATCGGCATCGCGACCAGGAACCTGTCGTCCCGGCGCAGGCCCACGGCGGCCGTGGTGAGCGCAGGCACGGTCGTCATGGACCGGTGCGAGTGCAGGCAGCCCTTGGGGTGGCCGGTGGTCCCCGATGTGTAGAGCACCTCGGCGACGTCGTCCTCGCCGACCTGGACGCCCTCCCACTCCTGACCGGCGGCCACGAGCCGGTCGAACTCGCCGGTGCCGGTGTCGTCGGTGAGCAGGAGGCGTGCCTGCGGTGCACCGATCCGGACCGGGTAGGCGAGGTCGGTGTCGGCGAGGACGACGTCGATCCCGGCGTGCCGCACCTGGTAGCCGACCTCGGGGGCGGCGAGCTTGTGGTTGATCGGGACGAGCGCGGCACCGGCCCGCCAGATGCCGAACGCGGCGATGACGAAGGCCGGGGTGTTGTAGGTCATCACCCCGACCCGGTCACCGGGACGGACCCCGGCGTCGCGCAGCACGGCGGCCGCGCGCCGGGAGGCGGCGAGCAGCTCGGCGTAGGTGAGGGTCGCGAGGTCGCTGACGACGGCCTCCTTGCCGGGGACCTTGCGGGCGGTGCCTTCGAGCATCCAGGTGAGGTTCATCGCGGGGAGTCCTTCGGGCGTCGTTGCCGGACCGGGTTCCTTGCCGTTAAGGATTGAACCATGGTTCACTTCTTAGCGGAAGAGCCCCAGGAGGAGCCCATGGCCTACCGCGAGACCGACGCCACCCGCCGCGCCGCCGCCGCCCGGCGCACCGGGCTGGAGTTGGCGGCCGCCGAGATCATCGCCACCGAGGGCTTCCGCGCCGCCACCGTCAAAGCCGTCACCACCCGCGCGGCCAGCAGCGCAGGGCTCCTCTACCGGTATTTCGACAGCAGGGAGAACCTCCTGGCCGCCGTCTTCTCGACGTTGGCGGCCCGCGAGCTGGCGGCGGTGCGCACGGCCGTCGACGCCGCCGCGCCGCACGGGGCCGCGGCCCAGCTCGTCGCCCTGGTCGACACGTTCACCCGTCGGGCGCTGGCCGCCCGACGCACGGCCTGGGCCCTGCTGGTCGAACCGGTCGACGCCGGGATCGACGTCGAGCGCCTGGAGTACCGCCGCGCCTACGCCCGACTGGTCGCCGACGTCGTCGCCGCGGCCGTCGCCCGCGGCGAGCTGCCTGAGCAGGACGCCGCACTGGCCGGGGCAGGGGTCGTCGGCCTCATCGGCGAGGCGCTCACCGGACCGCTGTCGCCCCTGGAACAGGACCCGCCCGTGCAGACCACCTGCGACGGACTGGCGCGGCTCGTCCTGGGCGCCGTCGGTGCGTCCCGCCCCGACCAGCCGCACCACCGGCAGCTCCACCACCGAGAGGGAGTCTCGTGATGGCCACGCACACCGTCCTCAACCAGTCCACCCCGCGTGTCGACATCGATGAGCTGGCGTCCAACCCCGCCCTCGTCGAAGGCCTCACGACCTACGACGCCGGGTGGGCGATCGACGACCTGCACACCGTCGGAGAGCTCGTCGGCTCGGCGACCTTCGCCGCCGACGCCGCACAGGCCAACACCGCCACCCCGGCGCTGGCCACCCACGACCGGTACGGCCACCGCATCGACGAGGTGACCTACGACGAGTCGTACCACCGGGTGATCGGCGCGGCCGTGTCCGCCGGTGCCCACACCTCCGGCTGGGCGCAGCCCCGACCGGGCGCCAACGTGGCCCGCGCAGCGACGTTCATGCTGTTCGCGCAGGTCGAGCCCGGGCACGCCTGTCCGGTGTCGATGACGCACTCCGCCGTGCCCGTCGTGGCCCAGCACCCTGACCTGGCCGCCCGCTGGCTGCCGCGCCTGTACTCCACCGACTACGACCCGACGCTGTCTGCCGCCAAGGGCTCGGCACTGTTCGGCATGGCGCTCACCGAGAAGCAGGGCGGCTCGGACGTGCGGGCCAACACCACGACCGCCACCTCCGCCGGCGACGGGACGTACCGCCTCACCGGGCACAAGTGGTTCTGCTCGGCCCCCATGTCCGATGCATTCCTGGTGCTCGCCCAGGCACCGGGCGGGCTCGGCTGCTACCTGGTCCCCCGCGTGCTCGACGACGGCACCCGCAACCCCTTCGCGATCCAGCGGCTCAAGGACAAGCTCGGGAACCGCGCGAACGCCTCCTCCGAGATCGAGCTCGACCGGACCGTCGGCCACCTCATCGGCGAGGAGGGGCGCGGGGTGCGCACCGTCATCGACATGGTGGCCCGCACGCGGCTGGACTGCATCTACGGCTCGACGGCGGGGATGCGGCAGGCGGTGGCCGAGGCTGCCTGGCACGCCCGGCACCGCTGGGCGTTCGGTCGCGCGCTCATCGACCAGCCCGCGATGACCGCCGTGGTGGCCGACCTCCAGCTGGAGGCCGAGGCAGCCACGGCCGTCAGCCTGCGGCTGGCCCGTGCGCACGACGACGACGCCGACGACGCCGAGCGCGCCTTCCGCAGGCTGGCCACCGCCGTCGAGAAGTACTGGGTCTGCAAACGCGGCCCGGGCCACGCCGCCGAAGCGCTGGAGTGCCTGGGCGGCAACGGGTACGTCGAGGACTTCCCGCTCGCGATGCGCTACCGCGAGCAGCCGGTGATGGCCGTGTGGGAGGGCTCGGGCAACGTCGTGGCGCTGGACGTGCTGCGCGCACTGCGCCGGGAGCCTGGCTCCTACGACGCGTTCGAGGCCGAGGTGGCGCTGGCTGCCGGGGTGGACCCCCGGTTCGACGCCTACCAGGCGGGGACCCGCGCCCTGGTCCGCGACGCGCTCGCGGCCGATGAGCCCGAGGCGCTCATGCGGGCCGTCGTCGTCCGGCTGGCGCTGGGCCTGCAGGCCTCGCTGCTGCTCCGCACGGCGCCGGCCGTCGTGGCCGATGCGTTCGTCGGCGCCCGGCTGACCGGGGACGGGCACCTGTACGGCGCGCTGCCGGCCGGGACGGACGCGCGCGCGATCGCGGCGCGGGCCTGAGGGGCGCCGGCCTGAGGGTCACAGGCCCGAGGGGCGCCGGCTACGGCAAGGTGTCGAGCACGGTGCGCTGGATCGCGACCGCTGCGGCGCCGCGCGCCCACAGCATCGGGTCGTCCTTGACCAGGTGGAGGTCGACCTCGCTCGCCTCGGGGTTGCGGTGCGCCCGGATGCTCGCGACCAGCCGGTCCCAGCCGACCTCGGCCAGCCGGATCCCCTCCCCCGTGAGCACGACCCGCTGCGGCTGGGCGATGTTCACCACGTCCGCGATGAGGACACCGAAGCCGCGTGCGGCGTTGCCCACCACCTGGTCGGCGATCGGGTCGGCCGCGAGCGCGAGATCGAGCACCTCGTCGTAGGTGAGCGGCCGGCCGATGGCCAGCGACGCCTGCGCCTGGATCGAGTCCATGGACAGCAGCGCATTCGCACAGCCGCGGTGCCCGTCGGGGCAGGCCGGGCCGAGCGGGTCGATCGGGAAGTGCCCGAGCAGCCCGAGCCCCGAGTCGCCCCCATGGACCAGCCGGTCGTGGACCACCAGCCCGCAGCCGACGGCGGCACCGATCGTCAGGGCGACGAAGTCGCTGACGTCGCGCCCCGCCCCGAACCAGTGCTCGGCCTCCATGAGCGCATCCAGGTCGTTGGCCAGCACGACCGGGAGTCCGGTGGCCACGCGGAGCAGGTCGCCGAGCGGCACATCGCGCCAGCCGAGGAACGGCGCCCGACCGACCCGGAACCCCTCGTGCACGATGCCGCCGAGACCCACCCCGATGGCCGCGACGGGCGCGGGGCGCTGCCCACGGATCTGGGCGACCAGGCCGGCGAGCAGCGCCACGACCGCGGCGGGCCGGTGGTCGTCGACCTCCACCTCGGCGGACCGGACGATCTGCGCCCGCAGGTCGGTGAGCACGGCGTAGGCGTGCGAGCCGGTGAGCTTGACGCCGATGAAGTGGTCGAGCCCCGGGTCGACGTCGAGCGGCTGCGGCGGGCGGCCTCCAGGACGCGAGGTCTGCTCGACGGCGTCGTCGACCTCGCGCAGCACACCGAGGTCGATGAGCGGACGGGTGAGCCGGGTCAGGCTCGGCGTGGACAGGTCGAGCCGCTGCGCGAGCTCGGTGCGCGCGAGGGGCCCGTGCACGAGCACCTCGAGCGCGACCCTGCGCCCGGACGGCGACAGCTGCGACCACCTGGACGGTGCGGCGGACATCAGGCTCCCCTCGGACGACTGGGTTGATTATGCCGGGACGGAACCATCTCGCACACCACGCCGTGATCAGACTGTGACATTGACCTGCCTTGACGACTCGCGGCCCGTCTGCCAGTTTATGTCGTGCCAAAGAAAACGAGCTCCCTGCCGAGCCTCCCCCCGAGACCCCGACAGACCGAGCGAGACGATGACGTCCACCTGCGGAGGCCCCCGATGTTTCCCACCCGAAGGACCACCCTGAGCGCGCTCGGCGCCTGCGCCGTCGCCGCCCTGGCACTCACGGCCTGCAGCTCAAGCACCACCAGCAGCTCGCAGACCCCGCTCTCCACCCCCGGTGCCTCGATCTCGGGCACCGTGACGTTCTGGCACGCCTACTCCGCGGACTCACAGGAGGTGAAGACGCTCGACGAGGTGCTCATCCCGGAGTTCGAGTCCGAGCACCCCGGAGTCACCGTCAACGCGGTTCCCGTCCCCTACGACGACCTGCACCAGAAGCTCGTCACCGCCGTGGCCGGCGACACGCTGCCCGATCTGGTGCGGGCCGACATCATGTGGGTCCCCGAGCTCGCGGACCTGGGCGTCCTCGTGCCGCTCGACGAGCAGATGCCCGACTTCACGAGCTACGCCGACCAGGTCTACACCGGTGCGCTCGCGACCAACCTCTGGCAGGACCACTACTACGGCCTGCCGCTGGACACCAACACCCGCGTCATGCTCTACAACTCCGACGCGCTCGCCAAGGCCGGGATCACCAGCCCGCCGTCGACCTTCGACGAGCTGCGCGCCGATGCCACGAAGCTGACGGCCGCCGGCGTCTACACGTTCGCCGACAACAGCACCTCCGGGTGGAACGTGCTGCCGTGGATCTGGAGCGCGGGCGGCGCGGTCACCGACGACAAGGTCACCGAGGCCACCGGCTACCTCAACTCGGCCGCCTCGGTTGCCGGCGTCCAGCTCCTCGTCGACCTCTACCAGGAGAAGGCGATCCCGGACATCATCCTCGGCGGGGAGGGCGGCACTGCCACCTCGGACGGCCTGGCCACCGGCGCCTACGCCACCATCCTCGACGGGCCGTGGATGTACCCGATCTTCGAGTCCCAGTACCCGGACTTCACCGTCGAGGCCGCGCCGGTGCCGGCCGGCGACGGCGGCAGCATCTCGGTGGTCGGCGGCGAGTCCGTCGTGCTCACGCAGTCCTCCCAGAACAAGGAGGCCGCGGCCGAGTTCATGCGGTTCCTGCTCTCCGAGGAGGCCCAGACCGCGATGGCCGAGGTCGGGCAGATGTCGGTGCTCACCTCGCTGGGCGACAAGCTCGTCGACATCAACCCGTACTACGCCACCTTCGTCGACCAGCTCGCCATCGCGCAGCCCCGTACCCCGACGCCGGCCTGGACGAAGATCGACGACATCCTCAAGGCGCAGATCCAGAAGGCTCTCCAGGGCGACCTCACCGTGCAGGCGGCGCTCGACGAGGCCGCCGCGCAGATCGACCCGCTGCTGGCCGAGTACGCCGGCTGACCCGCTGCTGAACGATCGGACTGATCATGGCCACCACATCCCCCGCGATCGGGTCGGTCGTCCCCAGCATCGGAGGGGCGGGCCGGAAGACCTCCGGCTCGCCCCGCCGGCGGGCGGCGTGGGCCGGGCTCGCCTTCATCGTCCCCGGCTTCGCGCTGTACGCCCTCGTCATCGCCTACCCGGCCGTCCAGGCGCTGCTCATCAGCCTGCGCGACTACAAGATCACCCCCGGCGCCGTCAGCCCCTGGATCGGCCTGGACAACTACGTGCGGGCCGTGCACGACCCGGTGCTGCTGCGATCCTTCGTCAACGCCGCGGTCTACATGGTGGCGACAGTGCCCACCCAGATCGTCATCGGGCTGGGACTGGCCGTGCTGCTCAACACCGCGCTGCCGGGACGCACCCTGTTCCGGGTGCTGTTCTACCTGCCGGTGGTCACCAGCTGGGTCGTCGTCTCCCTGCTGTTCCAGTACCTGTTCGCCACCGACCACGGCATCGTCAACTACCTGCTGGTCGACGTGCTGGGGGTGGTCGGCGAACCGGTCAACTGGCTCGGGCAGCGCTGGACCGCGATGGTGGCGATCAGCGCCCTCGGGGTCTGGAAGGGCGTCGGCTGGTCGATGCTCATCTTCCTCGCGGCGCTCACGGGGGTCCCGCGTGAGCTCAACGAGGCGGCCGCGCTCGACGGGGCCGGCGCGTGGGGACGGTTCCGTCACGTCTCGCTCCCGCACATCCGCGGCACCATGGTGACAGTCGTGATCCTGCTGGTCATCGGCGGCTTCAACGTGTTCACCTCGGTGCTGCTGATGACCGACGGCGGTCCGCTGGACCAGACCCAGGTGCCGCTGACCTACATGTACCAGCAGGCCTTCGGGTACCTGGACTTCGGGTACGGATCGGCCATCTCGTTCCTGCTCACCGGCCTGGTGCTGGTGGTCTCCGGACTGCAGTACTGGTGGGCCCGGCGCAGCACGCGGGAGGTGACCCGATGATCGCCGGATCGCGTCGACGTCGGATGGGTGTCGCAGCCGTGCGCTACGCGCTGCTCATCGCGTGCGCGCTCGCGCTCGCGCTGCCGTTCGCCTTCATGGTCTCGACCTCGTTGAAGTCGCACACCCTGCTGCTCGAGTACCCGCCCCGGCTGATCCCGAGCGATCCGACGCTCGACAACTACGCCCAGGCGTGGGGGGCCAACAGCTTCGGCCGGTACTTCCTCAACTCGTCGATGGTGGCCGTGGTCACGACCTTCGGCACCGTGCTGCTGGCCTCGATGATGGCCTACGGCTTCGCCCGGTTCCGGTTCCCCGGCCGCGGGGTGCTGTTCGGCATGGTGGTGGTCGGTCTCACCATCCCGACGATGCTGCTGATCATCCCGCAGTTCCTGCTCGCCAAGGATCTCGGGCTGCTCAACTCCCTCGCGGGCCTGGTGCCGTTCTACATCGGGACGCAGATCGCGTTCTCGACCTTCCTGCTCCGGGCGTTCTTCGAGCAGATCCCCGTCGAGCTCGACGAGGCCATGCTCATCGACGGCGCCGGACCGTGGCGCAGGTACTGGGACCTGGCCGTCCCGCTGTCCCGACCCGCCCTGGCGACCTGCGCGATCTTCACGTTCCTCGGGAGCTGGGACGAGTTCGTGTGGGCGCTCACCGTCATCAACGACGTGTCCCAGCGGACGCTGCCGATCGGGATCGCCCTGTTCCGCGGTCAGCACGGCACCTCGTGGGGGCTGGTCTTCGCGGCCTCCGTGATCGCGGTCGTCCCCGTGATCGTCGTCTACGTCATCTTCCAGCGGCAGCTTGTCGCGGGTCTGACGAACGGCGCCCTCAAGAGCTGACCCCGGCACCGCCGGCCCTCGCACACCACCACCCGCAGGAGCACCATGACCGCCCAGCAGCCCTTCCTCGTCCTGCCCACGAGGAGCCGCTACACGCCCGACGAACCCGTGGTCGTCGAGGTGCGCGGCCCGGTGGCCGGCACTGTCACCGTCCGCCACCTGGACGAGGTGGTCGCGACGGCACCGGTCGCCGGAGCCGGGCTCGTCGAGGTGGGGCTGCTCCCGCCCGGCGGGTACGGGATCGAGCTGACCTGCACCGACGGTTCGCGCGCCCGGACCGCCGTACTCGTCACCACGTCATCTCGGGCCCGGCTGCGCTACGGGTTCGTCGCCTCCTACGCGCCGGACAAGGACGTGGACGCCGTGCTCGACCTGGTGCGCGCACTGCACCTGGACGCCGTCCAGCTCTACGACTGGGCCTACCGGCACGCCGACCTGGTCGGCGGCGGCGAGCAGTACACCGATGCGCTCGACCAGCCCATCGCACTGTCGACCGTGCGCCGGCTGGTCGCCGGGCTCGCGGCCGTCGGCAGCGAGGCGCTCGGGTACGCGGCCGTCTACGCCGTGGGCAACGGCGAGTGGGACCGCTGGTCGCACCGGGCGGTGCTGCGGGCCGACGGCGCGCCCTGGGC
>JAKLPK010000265.1 GCA_022013895.1 Cellulomonas sp.
ACCCGGCCTCGGAGCGCTCCTCGGCCCAGCCGAGCGACTGTATGAGGTTGTCGTCGCTCTCGTTGATCCAGGCGTAGGCGTGGAAGGTGGCGCGCAGGAAGTCCTCCACGGCGGTGGGGTTCTCGGCGGCCCAGGCGGTGTTGGCGATCATCACGTTGAAGGTCGAGTCGACGCCGTACTCGGCGGGGTCCCACTGGTCGACCTCGTAGTCGCGTGCGGCGAGCACCTTGGGCTCGTTGGACTTGTAGGCACCGAGGCCCTGGACCTGGCCGTCGGGCAGGATCTGCGGGTCGAAGCCGACCGACACCCAGTTGATGGAGGTGGGGTCGACGCCCTCGTTGGCGAACATGGCCTGGAGCTGGGGTGCGAGGGAGATCTTGTAGCCGACGGTCTTGCCGGAGAAGTCGGCGAGCGACTCGATCCCGGAGTCGGCCATGGTGAGCAGCTCGATGATGGTCTCGTTGCCGTAGGTGGCGACCGAGACGATGTCCTTGGCGTCGGCGTCGCGTGCGGTGAGCACATCGGAGGCCGAGCCGAGCCCGGCGAGCTGGGCGGTGCCTGCGGACACGATCTGGGCGTTGTTGTCGGTGTTGGAGCGGATGTCGACGTCGAGGCACAGGTCGTCGAAGTAGCCGAGCTCCTCGGCGGAGATGACGTCGAGCGTCGACGGCATGGCCGCGAACGAGTACTGGGTGAGGTAGGTGACCGTGCCGGCCGCCTGGTTGGCGGCGCAGCGGTCGGCGCTGATCAGGCCGCTGGAGGCCGAGGCGGACGGGTCTGCCGCCTCGCTGGTGCCGGCCGAGCACGCGCCGAGCAGTGCGAGGGACAGCCCTGCGGCGACGATGCCGACGCGGGACTGCAGGGACCTTCGTGTCATGGGCTCTTCCACCTCTCTCGTGCCACCGGCCGGGGAGGGCGGCCGGTGCTCCGGGGTTCTGGCAGGCACCGGAGCGGTGCTTCCGCGGCCGAGCCTAGAGCGCTCTAAATCGTTTTAGGCTACGGTCGTGTTAACAGTTCCGAGCAGATGAGGACGGTGTGCAGATGGCGGGCTTCGAAGGCACCAGGGTCGTGGTCACCGGCGGCGCACGCGGTATCGGAGCGGGTGTCGTCCGCCGGTTCGCCGCCGGCGGCGCCCAGGTCGTCGTCGCCGATGTGCTGGTCGAACCGGGCACCGCGCTCGCGGCAGAGGTCGGCGGGCAGTTCGTCGAGCTCGACCTGCTGGCCGCCGATGCCGCCGATCGCCTGGCGCGCTGCGTCGACCTGCTCGGTGGCATCGACGTGCTCGTCACCTCCGCCGGCGTGCTGCACCTGGGCGCGCTGCTCGACACCGACCGCGAGCTGTGGGACCGGGTGTTCGCCATCAACACCACGGGCACCTTCCTGGCGATGCAGGTCGCGGCCCGGTCGATGATCTCGACCGGCACCGGGGGCTCGATCATCGCCATCGCCTCGATGGCGGCGAAGAAGGGCGGTGGCGGCGAGGGCGCCTACGCCGCGTCCAAGCACGCCGTCGTCGGCTTGACCAGGGCGGGAGCCCTGGAGTGGGGGGCGCACGGCATCCGGGTGAATGCGGTGTGCCCCGGGTACGTGCTCACCGAGATGGGTGCCGACACCCGTACCGACGAGGACGTCGCGCTGTGGTCCAGCTACTCGCCGCTGGGGCGCCTGGGCGAGCCGGAGGACGTCGCGGGGGTCGTGGCCTTCCTGGCCTCGCCGGACGGGTCGTACCTCACCGGGCAGGCGCTCAACGTCACGGGCGGGATGGTCATGCACTGATCTGAGCAGAACCCCGGGCGCGCGCCCGCCTGCGACCGGTCGGTGGCAGGCAGGCGTCGTCATGTCCGGTCCCGGTCCGGGTCAGTCGTAGAGCGTCGTGGTGGTCGGGACGTCGACTCCCAGTCCGGCGGCGGCCACGATCGCCGCTGCCCGCTCGCGGGCCTCGGCCCGCAGCGGCCCCTCGTCGAGCGTCGTCACCGTGCCGTCGACGAACAGTTGGCGACCGGCCACCCAGGTCTGGGCGATCGAGGCCGGGGTGGCCGACCAGACGAGCGCCTGCAACGGGTCGCCGTAGGGCGTCCACTCGTGGTGGTCGAGGTCGACCAGCACGAAGTCGGCCTGCTTGCCGATCTCCAGCGACCCGATCTGGTCGTCCCAACCCAGCGCCCGCGCACCCTCGACGGTGGCCATCCGCAGCGCCACCCGCGCGCCGACGGCGGTCGCGTCCATGAGGTGGTCCTTGAACAACCCGGCCATGAGGTGCACCTGCCGGTGCAGGTTGAGGTTGCCGCCCGCCGAGACTCCGTCGGTGCCCAGCCCCACGGTGACCCCGGCGTCGCGCAGCTGCGGGTAGCGGCCGATGGCGGTCGCACCCTTGGCCAGCTTGAGCGAGGACGACGGGCAGAACGCGACGCTCGTGCCCGAGGTCGCCAGCAGCTCGACCTCGTGCTCGGCGACGGCGACGGCGTGCGCGAGCACCAGGTTGGAGCCGAGCCCACCTGCCTGGGCGATGCGCGTGATCGGCCACATGCCGTAGTTGCGCTCACTGGCCTGTGCCTCTTCGACCGAGGTGGCCAGGTGGTAGGTGGTGCCGACCCCGAGCCGTTCGGCCAGGTCGCTGGCACCGACGTGCAGCTCCAGGCTGCACGGTTCCTTGCCCTCGATGTTGACCCAGCAGCGGATCCGCCCGTCGGCGTACCCGTTCCAGGTGCGCACCCCGTCCTCGAGCACGTCGAGCGCGGTGGCTGCGTCGGGGAAGAAGTGGTGGTCGACCATCTCGGCCGACCAGCCCGGCGGGATCTGCTCGGGTTTCCGGTCGGCGGCGTGCCGCCCGACGATGCCGCGCAGCCCCACCTGCTCGATGGCGCGCGCGGTGAGGCCGGGGTCGTTCTGGGCGCCCATGTCGAGGAAGCATGTGGTGCCCGAGCGCAGCATCTCGGCCCCGCCGAGCAGCACCGAGCAGGTCTCGTCGGCATCGCCCACGTGGGCGTAGAACGGTTTGGCCCAGTGGAAGACCCAGGCGCGGGTGGCCAGCACATCGGGGAACACGGCCCGGGACAGCGTCTCGGACAGGTGCACGTGGGCGTCGACCAGACCGGGGAACACCCCGAGCCGGCGGCCGTCGATCACCTGGTCGACGTGCCCGGCGCGGGCACGGACGGCATCGGCCGGGCCGATGTCGGCGATCACGGTGCCGTCGATGAGCAGGCCGGCGTCGTGCAGCACGGTGTCGTGCGCATCGACCGTGAGCGCGAACGCCAGGTGGTCGATGAGCGTGCGACCCGTCGTGATCGGTGGCATCGGGGTCCTCTCCTGGGCAAGCGGTCACCCCTATGATATCTGTTGTAAGACCAGTTGAGTGAGGGAGTGGGCCGTGCGACGTGAAGTGACCACCCGCCTGCGTGCGGCCATGGCGGAGGTGGGGCTCGACGCCCTGGTCAGCCTCTCGCCCGACGGGTTCGCCTACGCGGCCGGTTTCGTCGTCCCGTCCCAGCCACTCATGCGCTGGCGGCTGGCCGCCCACGTGCTGCGGGCCGACGGGGCCGAGGCGATCGTCGCGGTCGACATGGAGGAGACGACGGTGCGCACCCTGCGCCCGGACGTCGACCTGCACGTGTGGGCCGAGTTCGGCGGCGACGCCATGACGACGCTGGCCGGCGCCCTGCGCGGGCTGGGCCTGGCCGCCGGACGCATCGGCATCGAGCTGGACTACCTGCCGGTGACCGACCACACCCGCCTGGTCGCGGGTCTGCCGCTGGCCGACCTGGTGCCCGCCGGACCGTTGCTGGAACGCACCCGTCAGGTGAAGACCGCGACCGAGATCGAGCTGCTGCACCGGTTGTCCCGGGTGGCCGACGGTGCGATCCGGGCCAGCTTCGACGCCGTGCGCGCCGGCGACACCGAGATGGACCTGGCTGCCGCCCTCACCCGGAGCGTCTACGAGCAGGGCGTCGGGGCGTACAAGCTGATGATCGTCGCGACGGGGGAGCGCAGCGAGCTGCCGAACGTCGGCCCGTCGCTGCGGGTGCTCGCGCCCGGCGACGTGTGCCGGGTGGAGATCTTCGCCGTCGCCGAGGGCTACCAGGCCGGGGTGTGCCGCACGGCCGTCGTCGGCGAGCCGTCTGCGCAGGCCACACGCGTGTACGCCAACCTCGCCGAGTGCCGGGCCCTGCTGCTCGACTCGATGGCACCGGGGGTGAGCGCCGATGCGGTGTACCGGACGTTCCGGGCCCGGTTCGACGAGCTCGGGATGCCGGCGATCGGGTTCGTCGGCCACTCCATCGGGGTGAACCTGCACGAGACCCCGTACCTGGCCGCGGGCGTCGAGCAGCCGCTGGAGGCCGGCATGGTGTTCGGCATCGAGCCGCTCGTCTACCGCAGCGGCCACGGCTTCGGTATGCAGATCAAGGACATGGTCGCCCTCACCGAGGACGGCGTTCAGGTGCTGTCCGACGTCACGCCGACCGCCGAGCCGTACCGGATCCAGGCATGAGCGGCCTCGACCACATCGGCCTCAACGTCCCCGACGTCCCGGCCGCCGCCGCATTCCTCGTCGAGGCGTTCGGCGCCCGCGAGCTGTTCTCCATGGACCCGTTCGCGGATCCCGCGGCCATGACCCGCATCGGCGGGCCTTCAAGCGCCAGCTTGCGGCTGACGATGCTCCAGCTGGGCGGCGGGCGGGTCGAGCTGCTGGGCTGGGCGGGGGAGGGGGTATCCGCCGACGCGGTCTCTTCCGACTCGTCGCTTCCGGGTGGGGCTCATCTGGCGGTCGAGGTCGACGATGTCGCCGCGACGCTGGAGCGGGTCGGGGCGATGGCCGGGGTCGAGGTGCTGTCGGAGCCGGTGACGTTCACCGAGGGGCCGACGCCGGGGCTGACGAACGCGTTCCTGCGCACCGGGTGGGGGCTGCTGGTGGAGCTGGTCAGCTGGGGGTGAGGGCTCCGGTCGACCGGCGCGCGGCCGCGGTCGCGCCCGTGCTTTGCGGACCTCGGCGCTCGGGTGCAGCCTGAGCTGGACGACTCGACCCGCGTCGTCAGACGCCCCGGGAGCCCACGTGCCGCGACACCGCCTCTCCGCCACCAGCTTCGCCACCATCTACCCGCTCTACGTCGCCAAGGTGGAGCGCAAGAGCCACAGCCAGGCCGAGGTCGACGAGGTCATCACCTGGCTCACCGGCTACGACGCGGCCGGCATCGAGCAGGCGATCGCCGCCGAGGTCGACCTGGAGACCTTCTTCGCCCAGGCTCCGCGGTTCAACCCGAATGCCTCGCTCATCACCGGGCTGATCTGCGGCTACCGCGTGGAGGAAATCGAGGACCCGCTCATGCAGCGGATCCGGTACCTCGACAAGCTGGTCGACGAGGTGGCCCGGGGCAAGAAGATGACGTCCATCCTGCGGGGCGGCGGCGGGGTCGATCCTGCGCCCACCGAGTGATCGGCGGCCCTGCCGTCAGGAGGCGTCGGCGAGGCGGCGGACCACGTACTGATTGAGGCTGAGGTGCTCCTGGGCGGCCTCCAGTGCGAGCTTGCGGTGGAGCTGTTCTCCGACCCGCAGGTTGAACTTCCCGGAGTAGACCCGTGACGAGAGGGGTTCAGGCACCGGCTCGTGGTTGTCGCGCAGGTCTTGGACGACATCGGTGACCAGCGCGCGAAGCCCGCGGAGGGCATCCTCCTGGGTCTCGGCGAGCCACGAGAGGGACGGCAGCTCGACACACGTGGCGACGTACTCGGCATCCTCGTTCGACCAGGTGACCCGGTAGGTGTAGCGGGTGGTGACGTCGATGCTGTCCATGGTGCTCACTCCATTCCCTCCAGCTTCTCGATCGCGGCAAGGACCTGCCTGACCTGATACGCCTTCGCTTGTCCGCGGTCGTTGTCGCACACCTTGGCCAGATCGTCGTACCGGATGCTGCGCGGGTTGGCGCGCATCGCTGCGACGATCTTGGCCACCGATGTCACGACCAGATGGTACTACCAGCGGTACTGCACGTGCTGAACTTGGCATGTGTGTTCCGGACCGCCGAACGCCCTCAGCCACCCAGGAGCGGCCGCACCTCGACCCTGCGGTTGCAGGCCTTCGAGCCCTCGGCCGCGAGTCCGAGCGCCACGTCGAGGCCGGGTGCCTCCAGGATCCAGAAGCCGGAGACGTACTCCTGCGACTCCTGGAAAGCGCCCTCGGTGACGACCGCCTGCTCGCCGCGGCCGTCGATGACGGTGGCGGTGCTGGGTGCGCCGAGACCGCAGGCGAAGACCCAGTGGCCGTCGGCCTGGAGCTGCTCGTTGTACACGTCGATGGCAGCCATCTCGGCCGGTGTGGCGCTGCCGGTCGTGCGGTCGATCACGGACACGATGTAGCGCATCGCCGATCACCTCCGGTGGTTGTCCGACCTATGCGACACCGTGTCGCCGGATCCTTCAACCCCTGACCTCCGTCGCGCGGCCAAGGCTCAGAAGGTGAACCGGGCGACCTGCCGCTGGAGGTCGGTGGCCATGGTCGCCAGTTCCGTGGCTGCGGTGCTGGTCCGCTCGACCGTCGCGGACGTCGCGGTGGCCGATGCCGCCACCCCGTCGATGTTGCGCGAGATCTCGAGCGACGACTCGGCTGCATCCTGGACGGACCGCCCCATC
>JAKLPK010000266.1 GCA_022013895.1 Cellulomonas sp.
CGCTGGTCGCGGGCTTCGGCTGGATCGACACCTATGCCGGGCTCATCGTGCCGCGGCTGGCCGATGTGTTCGGCATCATCCTGCTGCGGCAGTACTTCGCCGGGATACCGCAGGAGCTGGAGGACGCGGCCCGGATCGACGGGTGCTCGCGGGCCGGGACGTTCGTGCGGATCATGGTGCCGTTGTCCACCCCGGCCTTCGCGACGCTGGCGATCTTCAGCTTCCTGTTCGCCTGGAACGACTTCCTGTGGCCGCTGCTCGTCACCAACTCCGACGAGATGCGCACCATCCAGATCGGCCTGGCCTCGTTCGAGGGGCGGTACGGCACCTCCTGGAACTACCTCATGGCGGGCACGGTCATGGCGACCCTGCCGGCGATGGCTGTGTTCATGGCGTTCCAGCGGCTGCTCGTGCGGGGCATCGCGATGACCGGACTCAAGGACTGAGATGACCGACCCGACCCTGACCGCACCGTCCGTCCCGTCGTGGCTGGCCGATGCGGTGTTCTACCAGATCTTCCCCGAACGCTTCGCCAACGGGGACCCCGCCCTCGACCCGGCGGACGTCGAGCCGTGGGGAGCCGAGCCCACCCGGGAGAACTTCTTCGGCGGGGACTTCGCCGGGATCGTCGACCACCTGGACCACCTCGTCGACCTCGGCGTCACGGCGCTGTACCTCACCCCGATCTTCGAGGCGCAGACCAACCACCGGTACGACGCGGTCGACTACTTCACGGTCGATCACCGGCTGGGCGATGCGGAGACGTTCCGCCGGTTCATCGCCGCGGCGCACGAACGGGGGCTGCGGGTGGTGCTCGACGCGGTGCTCAACCACTGCGGGATCGGCCACCACGCGTTCGCGGACGTGATCGAGCGCGAGGCCGCATCGCCGTACGTCAACTGGTTCTCGGTCGCCGACTTCCCGGTGGTCTCGCACCCGGACCCCAACTACAAGACGTGCTCGGGCTGCTGGTACCTGCCCAAGTGGAACGTGTTCAACCCGCAGGTGCGCGAGCACCACCTGGCCGTCGCCCGGCACTGGATCGGCGAGGGGATCGACGGCTGGCGGCTGGACGTGCCGTACTTCGTCCCGATGCCGTTCTGGCGCCGGTTCCGCGAGACGGTCAAGGGCATCGACCCTGAGCTGTACATCGTCGCGGAGGAGTGGCGGGAGCCCGAGCAGTGGCTGGCCGGGGACACCGCCGACGGCACGATGAACTACACCTTCCGCGATCTGGTGCTGGCGTTCACGGCCGACCGGAGCCTGGACGCGCCCGCGGTGGTCGACGGCCTCACCACGCTGTGGGCCCGGGTGCCCGCCGCGGCCCGGCCGGCCATGCTCAATCTGCTGGGCAGCCATGACACCGAACGGGTGCTCACCCGCCACCACGGCGACCGGGCCGCCACCGCGCTGGCCTACGCGCTGCTGTTCGGGGCGCAGGGGGCACCGATGGTCTACTACGGCGACGAGGTCGGGATGACGGGGGAGAACGACCCGGGCTGCCGCGGCCCGATGGTGTGGGACCGCGACCGGTGGGACCTTGAGCTCCACGATGCGGTGCGCGGGCTGTCGACCGTCAGGGGCGCCAGCACCGCGCTGCGGCGCGGGGGCCAGCAGGCGGTGGCGCTCGGCCCCGATGCGCTCGCCCTCATCCGACGCGACGAGGCAGTGACGGCGGTCGTGCTGGTCAACCGGGGTGCGGATGGGCTCGAGGTGGATCTTGCGGGACTCGTCGGCGGAGCACCGGACCTGGTGTGGCGGGTGCTCCACGGGCGGGTCGCCGGTGCACCCTCGTCGGCGGCCGGTACCGTACGGGTCGGTCCCGCCGGCGCCGTCCTGCTGGAGACGGGCGACGGGTCGGGAGGCCGCGAGGCATGAGGCAGCGGCGAGTCACGATGCAGGACGTGGCGGATGCGGCCCACGTGTCGAAGACCGCGGTCTCGTTCGCCTTCAACGACAGCTCACGGCTGTCGGAGACCACGTTGCGGCACATCCTGGCCGTCGCCGAGGAGCTGGGTTACGCCCAGGACCCGGCCGCCCGGATGCTGCGCACCCGGCGCACGAGCAGCCTCGGCCTGCTGCTTCCCCAGCAGCTCGACCTGGTGCTCACCAACCCGTACTACACGCAGTTCCTCCAGGGCGTGGGGCAGACATGCCACCAGGAGGGCTACACGCTGCTGCTGGCCCCGCCGTTGCGCGGCTCGATGCTCAAGGCAATCCCGTATGCGGCGGTCGACGGGTTCATCGTGAGCGGGTTGGAGACCGACCGCGGTGAGGTGAGCGCGCTGCGGCAGCGCAAGATCCCGTTCGTGCTGGTCGACAGCGAACCGGTCGAAGGCGTGTCCTCCATCGAGATCGACGATGCCGAGGCGGTGCAGTCCCTCGTGGAGCACCTGCTCGACCTCGGGCACCGGCGGATCGGCGTGCTGGCCATCGACACCGGGGTCGACGTCGAGTGGCGGCAGTGGCACGGACCGGTCAAGCGGCGGCTGCTGGGGGTCGAGGCGGCGCTGGCCACCCGCGGCCTGAGCCTGGACGACCCGCAGGTCCAGGTGCGTCAGGTGCCGTGCACGCGCGGTGGCGGTGAGCTCGGTTTCGAGCAGCTGTGGGCCGACGGGGGCAAACGGCCTACGGCGATCGTCTGCTTCAGCGACATCATCGCGATGGGGGCGCTGGCGGCCGCCGAACGGGCGGGGGTCCAAGTGCCGCAGGACCTGTCGGTCACCGGCTTCGACGACCTGGCCGAGGCGGAGAACACCCGGCCCGGTCTGACGACCGTCCGCCAGCCGATCGAGACCAAGGGCCGGCTCGCGGCGGACTACCTGGTGGAGGCGATCACGGCCGACCAGCAGACCCCGGCGGCCCGCCAGATGCGGCTGCACACGGTGCTGCTGCTGCGCGGCTCGACGGCCCCGCCGCCCGCGCACTGAGCGCACCGCGCCCGTACGGCGGGCGCACAGTTTATTGACAGGAATCTCTTGTGCTCACTCCTTCCCCCGCAGTTTGATCGAGTTACTAATCTCGACACTTCAGGGAGGCGAGTGCGCAATGACGCTCACACACCACAGCACCCGAGCACGTCGGCAGCCGGCCGGGCCACGGCGGCGAGGAGCCTTCGTGGCCCTCGCCGCACTGGTCCTGGGCGGGGCCGCGGTCGCGGTCCCCACCGGTTCGACCGCCCCGGCGGCGGCGACCGGCAGCGTCGTGTCGCCGGGACCGCTGGCCGAGGGCGACGTCATCTACCAGGTGCTCGTCGACAGGTTCTCCGACGGCGACTCGACCAACAACGACAGCGGCCACGGTGAGTACGACCCGAGCGACCTGGGCTTCTACCACGGCGGCGACTGGGCGGGGCTGACCGATGAGCTCGACTACATCGCCGACCTCGGGGTGACCGCCATCTGGCTCTCACCGGTCTCCGCCCAGGAGCCGCTGTCCCGTGACGGCAACGAGGCGAGCTACCACGGCTACTTCACCGAGGACTTCGCGACCCCGAACGAGCACTTCGGATCGACGGCCGAGCTGCAGACGCTCATCGACACCGCACACGGTCTCGGCCTCAAGATGATCCTCGACGTCGTGCCGAACCACACGGCCGACTACCTGGCGGGCACCTCCACCACGTACTCGCCGACCACGTACGCCCCGGCCAGCCCGCTCAACTCCGCCTCCTACTTCCACCACGCCGGTGACTGCCTGTTCGACGGGAGCGAGACGCAGACCCAGATCGAGAACTGCGACCTGGGTGGGCTGGACGACCTCGACCAGTCGAACTCCACCGTGTCGAACTACCCGCTCAGCACCTACCAGGACTGGGTCGACATGGGCTTCGACGGCGTCCGGGTGGACGCGGCCCGTTCGATCCCGCAGACCTGGCTGGCCACGCTCGAGTCCTCGCTCGGCGTGCCGACCTTCGGCGAGATCTTCGTCGGCGACGTCAACTACGTGGCGCCCTACCAGGACTACGAGTGGGGCGTCCTGGACTTCCCGTACTTCTTCTCGGCACGCAGCGCGTTCGCCGGTGACACCGATATGAACGCGCTGAGCGCCCTGTTCGCGCAGGACGACCAGTACGCCAACCCCAACCGGTTGGAAACCTTCCTGGACAACCACGACCGGGCGCGCTTCCTGACCTGGGCCGACGACAACTACCAGCGGTTGCGTTCGGCGCTCACCTTCCTGCTCACCTCCCGCGGGGTCCCGGTCATCTACTACGGGACAGAGCAGGCGATGGACGGCAACGGCAACGCGAACGAGGTGCCGATCGCCAACAAGGACAACCGCCAGGACATGACGTCGTTCAGCCAGACCGGGACGATC
>JAKLPK010000267.1 GCA_022013895.1 Cellulomonas sp.
GAGGTGCTTCTCCCACAGCAGGAAGCACCACAGCAGCAGCAGCCCGACGACGACGAACCAGAACGTCAACGACGCACCGAGCAGGGACGGACCGTTCGGGGGTGGTGACAGCCAGCCCCACACGCTCGACTTCAGGACGCCGAACACCGCGATCCCCAGACCGGCCGCCGACAGCACCGCCCCCACCACATCGAGCGTGGCGGCCGAGCGGATCGCGGTGTCCCTGATCCGACGCGACAGCACCAGGATGAGCGCCACGATGGCGACCTCGCTGAAGAACACCCACCGCCACGACAGGTAGGTGGTCGCGGCCCCGCCGAGCAGCGGGCCGACGGCGACCGCGACGGCACCGACGGCGGCCATCAGGCCGTACGCGCTGGGCCGCTTCTCGGGGGTGAAGTTGACGGCGATGAGCGCCACGACCGCCGGCAGGATGAGGACCGCACCGAGCCCCTCGAGCACCGACCAGCCGATGATGAGCATCGGCAGACTGGTCGACAAGCCGGTGACCATGGCACCCACGCCGTAGACCACGCAGCCGGTCGCGAACGCCCGACGCCGTCCGACGATGCCGCCGATCTTCCCGCCGACGATCATGAACGACGCCATGACCAGGGCATACATGGTGATGGCGGTCTGGATCCCGGTGATCGACGTACCGACATCGGCGGCGACCTCCGCCATCGACACGTTCATCACCGAGCTGTCCAGCGTCATGAGGAACTGGCTGGCGGCGAGCGTGAGCAGGACCCCACCGGCCGCGACCACCGGTACGGATGTCTCGCGTGATGCCACGACGGCTCCCTCGTTGCAGGTGGCCGCCATCATCTCGGCTGGTGGGCGCCGATGCGCGGGACCGCGGGGGCGTGTCCCGGCCGAGGTCCGACCCGGTCGGCGCTTGACAGGGTGCTCCCGCGCTCGTCATCCTCGACGCAGGTCACGAGTGCCAGCGTTCAGCCCCGGCTTGCTGGCCGGCAACCCTCCTCCGCGGTGGGGTGCCCCGGGTGACGACCTGGTCGTCCGCCGTTCGGCGGAGGGCAAGCGCGGGACCTCGCAGCATCATGCAGGTCCCGGTCGTACCGGAGGACTGTTCATGACGCTCACCCTGGACCGCCCCGTCTGCTCCGCACTGCTGCCCGTCATCGGCGCCGACACGCTCGTACCGCTCATCGACGGGCGGCAGGTCACCTACGCCAACCTGGACGGCGCCGCCTCCGCACCGGCGCTGGCCTCGGTGGCCCGGCGGGTGAACGAGGTGCTGCCGCTCTACGCGTCCGTGCACCGCGGCGCCGGGTACCTCTCGCAGGTCTCCACGGCGCTGTACGAGCAGGCACGGGCGCAGATCGGCCGGTTCGTGGGCGCGCGCCCCGATGACGTGACGATCGTCGTGCGCAACACCACCGATGCGCTCAACCTGCTGGCCGGCGTCGTGCCCGGCCGGGTGCTCGTGCTCGACGGTGAGCACCACGCCAACCTGCTGCCGTGGGTGCACGCCCGGCGCGGTGCGCACGCCACGACGGTGCTGCCCGTGCAGCCGACCGTGGCCGCGACGCTCGAGAACCTGGCCGCCGAGCTCGCCGTCGGCTGCTACGCGCTGGTCGCGGTCACCGGTGCGTCGAACGTGACGGGGGAGGCGCTGCCGATCCCGGAGGTCGTCGCACTGGCGCACCGCTGGGGTGCGCGCGTGGTGGTCGACGGGGCGCAGCTCGTCCCGCACCGGGGCTTCTCGCTCGCCGAGACCGATGCCGACTACGTGGCGTTCTCGGGGCACAAGACGTATGCGCCGTTCGGCGCCGGTGCCCTCGTGGGGCGCCGGGACTGGCTCGACACCGGCACCGCGTACCTGGCCGGTGGCGGCGCGGTGCGTGATGTGCGCACCGACCGGACGCTGTGGCAGGCCGGTCCGGCCCGGCACGAGGCGGGATCGCCCAACGTGCTCGGGGCGGTGGCGCTGGCCCAGGCGTGCGACGACCTGGCGGGTCTGCCGGCCGGCGCCCTGGCGGCGCACGAGCCGCTGCTGCGTGAACGCCTGCTGACCGGTCTGGCGACGCTGCCCGCCGTCCGGGTGGCCCGGCTGTGGCCCGACTCCGGTGAACCGGTGGGTGTCGTGACCTTCGCCGTCGACGGGTACGACCCCGGGCTGGTCGCCGCCTACCTGGCGGCCGAGCATGGCATCGGCGTGCGCGACGGCCGGTTCTGCGCCCATCCGCTGCTGGCCCACCTGGGTCTGGACGCCGGTGCGGTGCGTGCCTCGGTGGGCGTCGGCACCACGAGCCAGGACGTGGACCGGCTCATCGACGGGCTGACCGCGCTGCTGGAGCACGGGCCCGCGGCGCACTACGTGATCGTCGACGGCTGCTGGGCGGTGGCCGACGACCCGCGCCCGCTGCCGCAGGTGCCCGGGCTCGACCACCTCGAGCCGACCGCCGCGGCGGCCTGCGGACCCGCGCTGCCCTGACCTGCGCTGCCCTGACCTGCGCTGCCCTGACCCGAGCCGCCCGGCCGACCCGACCGGCCGGGCCGGGCCCCGCTCAGCCCCAGAGCCGCACGACAGCGACTCCGACCAGCACGAGCGTCGCACCGAGCACCCGTCGGGCGGAGACCGGTCGCCTCGCCGCGCCCAGGAACCCCTGGTGGTCGAGCACCAGCCCGGACACGATCTGGCCGAGCAGCACGATGCTCACCGTGAGCGACGTCCCGAGCACGGGTGCGGCCAGAGCGTTCACCGTGACGAAGGCCGCACCAAGGAAACCCCCGGTCCACGTCCACCACTGCGCGCCGGCCGGCCGGTGCACCCGCTGACGGCTCACCAGGTTGACCACCACCAGGCACAGCGTGCCGACGGCGAACGAGACGAGCGCCGCCGAGAGCGGTGACGCCATGACCGCTCCGAGCCGGCCGTTCACCGTGGTCTGGATCGCCCCGAGCGCTCCGCCGATCACCCCGAGCAGCCCGAGCATCGCCATCGCCGCCCCCCGCGGCGGGCGGGTGCCCGGTGCCGACCGGCCGAGGTTGACCACCACGGCACCGACCACGACGAGCGCCGTCCCGGTGAGGCGCGGCACGGTGAGCGCCCGTTCGGTCACCCCGAACGCCCCGGTCAGGTCGATGACCAGACCGCCCACCACCTGCCCGACGACCGGGAGCAGCACTGTCGCCGATGCCCCGACCCGCGGCATGAGCACGATGTTGAGGGTGAGGAACACCGCGCCGCACAGCCCGCCGACCCAGATCCACCACGGCTGGGCGGCTGCGGTGGCCGCGAGCGGGAGCGGTGCCCGCGTCAGGAGCACCAGCGCGGCCAGACCCGCGGTACCCACCGCGAAGGACACCAAGGAGGCCGGCAGGGTCGCGCCGATCGCGCGGGACAGCCGGGTGTTGATCGAGGTCTGGACGGGGATGACGGCACCGACCAGCACCCCGAGCAGTGCGGCGATGAGCACGTCAGATGACCGTCATACCGAGGTGGGCGGCCAGCGCCGGGGCCAGGTCGAACACCTGGGCGCCGGTCAGCGTCGCACCGGGCAGCCCGTCGACACCCTCGAGCAGGTCCCAGGTCAGGCCGGTGAGGTCGGCGTCCTTCAGCTGGGCGCCGCGCAGCACGAGGCGGCCGATCCGGACCCCGCTGGTGCGCAGACCACGGATCTGCGCACCCGCGAGGTCGAGCTCGTCGATGCGGCAGTCGACGAGGTTCAGGTCGGTGACCCGGGCCTGGCGGGCGAGCAGGTAGTCGATCCGGCCGCCGCGCACCTCCAGCCTGGTCGCCGTGACGCCGCCGGCCTGCACGGCCCCCCAGCGCACGTCCTGCCAGCGGCAGTCCTGCCACGTCGCCGAGGACATGGACAGCGAGGCGGCGCGCCCGCCCTGCACCCGCACATCGAGCAGCCGGGCGTGGTCCAGCACCACGTCGTCCAGGGTGGCGTCGACCAGCTCGCACTCCATGAGCCGCCCTGAGGAGCCGTCCTGGCCGGTGAGGTCGCCGGTGAGGGTCGCGCCGTCGAGGTCACAGTCGGGGGTGAGGTGGATCACCGCGCAAGCCTGGCACGTCCGGCCACGGGGTCCGGTGCCCGGCTGAGAGGATGGGGCCATGCGCCATGACCTGAGGCTCGAACGGTTCGGGGTACGCCTCGTCCCGCTCGCCGACCGTCATGCCGGAGCTCTGTTCCGTCTGGTCGATGACGAGATGTGGGCGAACATGGGGTCGCTCGTCCCGAAGAGCGAGGCGGACATGCGCTCCTGGGTCGCGACCGCGCACGCCACCGAGGCCCGCTGGGCGTTCGCCGTCATCGGTGACGACGGCCAGGTGCGCGGCTCCACCTCGTTCTACGACTGGGAGGACAAGGTCCGCCGGGTCGAGATCGGCTACACGTTCTACGGACGCCAGTGGTGGGGCGGGACGACCAACCCCGCCTGCAAGCTGCTGATGTTCGAGCAGGCCTTCGAGGTCTGGGACGCCCACCGGGTCGCCCTGCGCGCCGACTCCCGCAACGAGCGGTCGATCGGGGCGATCCGCCGCCTCGGCGCCGTGCCCGAAGGTGTGCTGCGGCACCACCGGATCGGCTCCGACGGCGAACCCGCCGACACCGCGTACTTCTCGGTGCTGCCCGATGAGTGGCCCGCGGTCCGGTCGGGGCTGCTCGCGCGGCTGGAACCCTGAGGTTCAGTCCTCGGACTCCTCGGAACCGGCCTCGGTGGTCTGCACCGGGCTGCCGTCGATGCAGACGGCCCGCACCTTGGTCTCCTGCTCCCCGCGTGTGAGCTCGATCTCGAGGTGCTCGGGGCCGGTCGAGCCGACCTCGATCGTCCAGCCGTCCTGCGGTGTCGCGTAGAGCAGACTGATCGCGGACGCCGTGCACGCGGCAGCGACCGTGCCGCCGGTCACCGACCAGGTCGCCGCCACGGCGGTCGGCGGCGCCGGGGCCGGATCGGTCGTCGGATCCGGCGGTGGGGTGCTCGGCGCCGATGACGTCGGAGCCTGCGAGGGGGACGGCGTCTGCGACGGGGTCGCGGACGGTGCCGTCGGAGTCGGGGTGCTCGTGGTCGGGCCGGGCGTGGCGGACGCGGCGGTGGCCCGCGCCGAGGCGAGCGTCGCCGCGACCTCCGCCTCGGTCAGCACACCGGCGCGGGGTGCACCGTCGTCGATCACCGCGACAGCACTCCACGCGACCGTGCCGGTCAGCCCCGCGGCGAGCAGCCAGGACGCCGCGGCGACCACGCCGATCCGCCTCGCTCCGCTGCTCGCCACCGGCCCATCGTGCAGCATCGCCACGACAAGGCAGCGTTAAGGCCAGGCCAAGGTCGGGCGTCCGACGCCCCGCAGCCTGGGAGATGGCCTAGCGTCCGGGGTGTGGCGGATGTGCTCATCATCGAGGACGACGCGACGATCCGGACCGCCCTCGTGCGCTCCCTGTCGGCGCGCGGGCACTCCACGATGACCTCGCCCACCGCGCTCGACGGTCTGCAGAGCCTCGTGGACCACCGGCCCGATGTGGTGCTGCTCGACCTGGGACTGCCCGATCTGGACGGGTCCGCGCTGCTGGCCATGATCCGGGCGGTGAGCGAGGTGCCGGTCATCGTGGTCAGTGCCCGCGACGACGGTCCGCAGATCGTGCGGCTGCTCGACGCCGGAGCCGACGACTACCTGGTCAAGCCGTTCGCGGCCGATCAGCTCGAGGCGCGGATCCGGGCCGTTCTGCGGCGTTCGGCCCCCGACGTCCCGTCCGGACCCGTGGTCGTCGGGGGGCTCGCGGTCGACGGGCGGGCGCGGACCGCCGTCCTCGACGGTGTGCCGCTCGACCTGTCCCCCAAGGAGTTCGACCTGCTGCTCTACCTCGCCGAACGGGCCGGTGAGGTGGTGGCCAAACGCGAGCTGCTCTCGAAGGTGTGGAACCAGCCCTACGGCGGCGCCGACAAGACCGTCGACGTCCACCTGCACTGGTTGCGCCGCAAGCTCGGTGAGAGCGCCGAGCAGCCGGTGTACCTGCACCGCGTCCGCGGGGTCGGGGTCAAGCTGGTGCCGCCCGGATGAGGGCGCTCCTGGTGCGGTACGGGCTTGCGATGACCTCCGTCGTACTCGTCGCGTTCCTCGTCCCGCTCGGGCTGCTCGCCCGCTCCCTGGCCGCCGAACGCGCGCTGGCCGCGGCCCGCCAGGACGCGCAGTCCGTCGCCATGTTCGCCGGCGTCGTGGCCGATGACCCGCTCCGGCTGCAGGCCGCCCTGCTGGCCGTCAACGGCGGTGAGCGTCAGACCACCGTCTTCCTGCCCGACGGGCAGACCGAGGGGGCCGAGGTCGATCGCGACCAGAGCGTCGAGCTGGCGGCGCTCGGGCGCGCCTTCACCGCCCAGGCGCAGGGCGGTGCCGCGGTGCTGCTGCCGGTCGGTGGGAGCGACGGCGTCACCGTGGTGCGCACCTTCGTCCCGGACGCCGAGCTGACGGCCGGGGTGCTCCGGGCCTGGAGCGTGCTCGCCGTCGTCGGGCTGGTGCTGCTGGCCGGGACGGCGTTGGCGGGGGACCGCATCGCCGCCCGGCTGTCGCGGTCCGTGCGTGACCTGGCGGGGATCGCCGAACGGCTCGGGTCCGGCGACCTGTCGGCGCGGGTGGTGCCGTCCGGTCCGGCCGAGATCGCCTCCGTCGGTGCGGTGCTCAACGGGCTCGGCGACCGGGTCGGCGATCTGCTCGCCGATGAACGTGAGCTGGTCGCCGACCTCTCGCACCGGATGCGCACCCCGATCACCGCGCTCCGGCTGGACGTCGACCTGCTCGTCGACCCCGTCGAACGGGACCGGATGGCCGAGCACGTGGACGGCCTGGTCGCGGCCGTCGACACCGTGATCCACACCGCGCGTGACCACGACCGGCGTGGGCCGCAGCGCTGCGACGCCGGTGCCGTGGTCGGCGCCCGCGCGCGCTTCTGGGCGGTGCTGGCGCGTGACCAGGGCCGCGACCTGCAGGTCGAGGTGCCGCAGGCGCCGGCTCCCGTCCCGCTGGGCGCGGTCGACCTGGGTGCGGCGCTCGATGTGCTGGTGGACAACGTGTTCCGGCACACCCCGCCCGGGACGGCACTCGCGCTGCAGGTCACCGTCGGGCCCGCGCAGGTGGTGGTCGCCGTGGCCGATGCGGGCCCCGGGCTGTCCGGCGCGGGCCTCACCGAACGCGGCCGCTCGACCGCAGGCTCCACCGGCCTCGGGCTGGACGTGGCCCGCCGCACGGCCGAACGGGTGGGTGGCTCGTTGCAGGTCGGCACCGGGCTGGCCGGTCGTGGTGCCCGGTTCGCCCTGGTTCTCCCGGCGGCGTTAACCGAGCCTTAGCCCTCGGTTGCCCCGGGCCTCACGCGCGCGCCGCGACGGTGGTCCCGCGATGCCGCACCGGTGTCGCGGAACGAGAGGCCCCATCATGAGCTGGAAGACCCGAACCGTCCTGGCGACCGGCGCAGGGATCGCGCTGGTCGGAGCAGGTGCGCTGACCGTGGCGAACGCCTCGACCTCGACCCCCGTCCCGACCCCGTCGGTGAGCAGCGGCACCTCGACCCCCGACCCCGAGGCCACGCGGCTGCGCACCGAGCTCGACGCGCTGCTCGCACAGCTCGGCGGACTGGAGCAGGCGGTCGCGGCGGCCGATCAGACCCCCGCCCCGGTGGCCCCGGGCGCATCGTCGGGGACATCGAGCACGGCGGGTTCCTCGGGTTCCTCGGGCGACGACATCGGAGACGACGACTCCCGGGCTGTCGCACCCGCACCGGTGGTTGCCCCCGCCCCCGCCGCGACGTACGACGACCACGGGGACGACGGAGCCGAGCACGAGGACTCCGAGCACGAGAGCGAGCACCAGGACGCCGAGCCGGAGAGCGAGCACCAGGACTCCGAGCCCGAGAACGAGCACGAGGATGACTGACCGCGCCCGGCAGGGACGTCGGCTGGCGGCGCTCGCGCTCGTTCCGGTGAGCGCGGGGGTGTTCGGCACCGGGGTCGCGTGGGCCGGATCGCACGACCCCCTCGCCGACCCGTCGCCGACGGCGACGACGCCGGTCGCGACCGTGACGGCGACCGCCGATCCGCAGGTCGAGGCGGCGCTCGTCCAGATCGCCGATGCCAAGGCCCGGATCGCGGCGCTGCAGGCAGTCCTCGACCAGCGCGCCGCCGAGGCTGCGGCCGCTGCGGCAGCCGCTGCCGAGGCTCAGGCGCAGGCCGATGCGCAGGCCGCGGCCCCACGGTCGTCCTCGTCCTCGTCCTCGTCCTCGTCGTCGGCGAATGCCGCGGCACCCGCCGCCGCGCCCGCCCCAGCTGCCGCACCCGCCGCACCCGCGCCCCAGGCCGCGGCACCGGCACCGGCCGCGGCCCCGCCGGTCAACACCACGACCAAGGCGTCCGGATGACCTCGGCCACCGCCACCCGGGAGCTGGTCCGCACCTTCCGGTCCATGGCCAGCGACATCGAGCTGCGTGTGGTCGACCCGCGCCCGGGCGCCGAACGGTCGCTGGACCGGGCCACCGAGTCGATCCAGGCAGTCGCCAGGCACCTCACCCGGTTCGAGGCGACCTCGGCGCTCAGCCGGGCCAACCGGTCGCCGCAGGCCTGGCACCAGGTCCCCGACGAGCTGGTCGATGCGGTCGGCGCCGCCGAGCAGGCCTACCGGCTCACCGGTGGGCTGTTCGACCCCCGCGTGCTCGACGTGCTGCTGGCCTGGGGGTACGACCGGACGTTCGACGACGTGCTCGCCTCACTGACCGATCCGGCGGGGCTGCGGCCGGTGGGCCGGGCCGAGAGCGGCCGGCCCGTCGTGGGTCCGCCGGCGGCCGGTGGTGTCGCGACCTCGGTGGTGGGCGGGCGAGCCGCATCGGCCCGCCCGCCGTGGCAGCCGACCGTGCTCCCCGCCGCCGGGGGTCTCGGCCTCGTCCACCTGGACGGATCGCCGATCGACCTGGGCGGGATCGGCAAGGGGCTGGCCGTGCGGCGGGCCGCGCTCGAGCTGGCCGGTGCCGGGGCAGCCGTCCTGGTCGATGCGGGCGGTGACGAGTGGCTCGGCGGTGCCGGGCCCGACGGCGACGGCTGGAAGGTCGGGGTCGAGGACCCGCACGGCGGCGACGACCCGGTGCTCGTGCTCTCGGTGAGCGATCTGGGCTGCGCCACCTCATCGACCCGTCGTCGGCGGTGGACGGCCGGCGGCCGACCGGTGCACCACCTCGTCGACCCCCGGACCGACGCCCCCGGTGGTGCGGGACTGGCCGCCGTGACGGTGCTGCACACCGACCCGGCGTGGGCCGAGGTCTGGAGCAAGAGCCTGTTCCTGGCCGGTGCGATCGAGGTCGCGGCCCAGGCGCACGTGCGGGACCTGGCCGCCGCGTGGGTGACCGAGGACGGTCAGGTGCACGTCTCGGCGGCCATGGAGCCGCATGTGCTGTGGCGGGCCGCCCGATGAGCCGCCGCGAACCGCCGCCCGTCGTGCTGGGCCTCGGCGCGGGCGCCCTGGTCCTCGCGACCGCCACGAGCCTGGCTGCGGCGGGCTGGCTGGTGCTCGATGCGCTCGGTGGCACCACGGTCTCGTGGGTGTTCGGCCGGGCGTCGGGGCTCACGTCGTACGTGCTGCTGCTGGCCCTGGTCTCGACCGGTCTGGTGCTCGCGCACCCGTGGTCCCGGCACCCGCACCTGCCCTCGCCGCGCACCCGGTTGACGGTGCATGTGGGCCTGGCGACCTTCACGCTGGTGTTCACGGTGCTGCACGTCGTGGTGCTGGCCACCGACCCGTGGGCCAAGGTCGGCTGGGCGGGCGCCCTGCTGCCGATGGCCTCGGAGTACCGGCCGGTCGCCGTGACCCTCGGGGTGCTCGCGCTGTGGGCCGGGCTGGTCACGGGGTTCACGGCGCGGTTCGCCGGCCGGTTCGCCGGGCGCCTCTGGTGGCCGATCCACAAGGTCGCGGCCGGGGTGCTCGCGCTGGTCTGGGCGCACAGCGTGCTGGCCGGCTCCGATGTCGTCGCGCTGCGCGGGTTCTACCTGGCGACCGGGTGCGCCGTCATCGCACTGGCGATCACCCGCTACGCGGCGCGCACACCGGGCGACCGGGTGGGCGAGCTGGCGCGGGACCTGGCGGCGACCGCATCGGGTGCTGCTGGGGCCGGATCTGCTGTCTCGCCCCCCACGAAGGAGGTCCGGCGATGAGCCCCACCCTCACCTTCCCGACCTTGCCCGACGGTGGGCGATCGGTCGGCGCGCCGGCCCGGACGGGCGAACGGCTGCTGCTGGCCGATGTCGAGCTGCCGCGCGGCGGCCCGGCCGACCCCGTGCGGCCGAGGGCGTCGGAGACGCTTGCCGAGCACGTGACCAGGCTCGGCCCTCGGCCGGCCGGCACCCCGGACCTCATCGACGTGGTGGAGCGCGCCGGGCTGGTCGGTCACGGCGGTGCCCATGTACCGGCCGCGATCAAGTGGCGGGCCGCAGCCACCGGTCGCGGTCCGCTCACGGTGGTGGCCGATGCCGCCGAGAGCGAACCGGTCGCGGCCAAGGACGGCACCCTGCTGCGCCAGCGACCGCATCTGGTGCTCGACGGTCTGCTGCTCACCGCCCAGGCCCTCGGCGCCGACCGGGCCGTGGTCTGGGTGCACGGGGACGACGACGGTGGACGCCGGTCGCTACGTACCGCGCTCGCCGAACGACGCTGGGCCGATGCCGGGCCGCAGGTCGAGATCATCGACGGCCCGGTGCACTACCTGGCCGGTGAGGCGAGCGCGATCACCCGTGGGGTCCACGGCGGCGTCGCGCTGCCCACCGTCCGGCGCCGGACCCGTGACCCGCGGGCGCCGCGCACCCTGGTGCACAACGTCGAGACCCTGGCCCGCGTGGCGCTCGCGGCCCGCGGTCACGCGCCGACGAGCACCCGGCTGCTGTCGGTGCTCGGCGGGCGGCGGGCCGTGGTCGAGGTCGAACGGGCCACGACCTTCACCGAGCTGCTCACCGGCCTCGGCTGGTCGACCCGGCCGCAGGCCGTGCTGCTCGGCGGCTACGGCGGGCTGTGGGCGCCCTGGCACCGGCTGGCCGATCTGCCGATCGACGAGGCCGCGCTGCGCGCCGAGGGTCTGACGCTGGGCGCCGGGGTGGTGATCCCGCTCGCCGCGGACGTGTGCGGGTTGGGCGCGACCGCCGATCTGGTGCGCTACCTGGCGTCCATGAGCGCCCGGCAGTGCGGGCCGTGCGTGTTCGGGCTGCCCGCGCTCGCCGATTCGGTGAACGCGCTGGTGGACGGCCGTGGAGCCGTCGAGCACCTCCTGGACGATGCGGCGCTGGTCGAGGGCCGCGGCGCCTGCCACCACCCCGACGGTGCGACGCGCCTGGTCGCCTCGGCCGTCGCGACGTTCGAGGCGGACGTCATCGCGCACGCCGACGGGCAGCCGTGCGGTGCGCCCACCCGGCTCGCGTTCCCGGGGGTGGACGGATGAACCGCGCACCGGCCGTCACGATGCGGCTGCGGGTCGACCCGGTGGCCTGCGAGGGCGTCGGGCTGTGCGCGCAGGTCGCGGACCGGGTGATCGAGCTGGACCGCTGGGGCTACCCGCTCGTGGCCGGTGAGCTGGGGCCCGACCAGGTCAAGGCAGCGCGTCGAGCCGTCCGGGCCTGCCCGCGGCGCGCGCTGTGGCTGGAGGAGGTCGGCGGCGACAGGGGCTGAGGCGCCCGTCGCCGCCGAGCCGGCTCAGTCGGCCTCGCCCGCTTCCTCACCCTCGGCGTCCGGGCCCGGGGGCGGCGGGTTGGAGTCGGCGCCGTAGACGGAGTGCCACAGGATCTCGTCGAGGACACGCTGCGGGACCCGGTCGACCTGGTCGAGCGCGAGCGAGGCGGACCACTCCGAGTCCGGCGACGCGGCGTCGTTCATCGTGAGCAGGTCGACCGTCGCCGGGATCGCCGTGTACGGCGCGATGTTCTCGGGGGTCGCGGTGAACGCGTCGTACATCGGGGTGGCATTGGCGTCGTTGAGGCTCAGCGGGTCCATCCCGATGATCAGCTCGATGGAACGCACCGCGGAGACCAGGTCGTACCGGGTGTGCAATACGGCGCCCTTGGTCGTGTACGGGCTGATGACCAGCGCGGGGATGCGGTGGGCGTTGACGTGGTCCGCACCGTCCTGCGAGTCGTCCTCCACGACGAAGATCGCGGACGACGACCAGATCTCCGAGTTCGAGATGAGCTCGACCATCTGCCCCAGCGCGAGGTCGGCATCGGCCTGCATCGCCGTCGGGGTCGGGTAGCCGGGCTGGGTGCCGCGGGTGTGGTCGCCGGTCATCGAGAGGTAGCTGAGCGCGGGGACCGAGTCGGTGGCCAGCTGCTGGGCGAACCGCTTGGCGAAGCAGTCGTAGTGCGAGTAGGCGCCGGCGGGAGCCCCTGCAGGCAGGCTGGAGTCGAAGATCTGGCCGCCGTCCAGCGCGGTGCCGATCGACATGTCACCGGGGTAGCAGCCGCCGGTGGTCGGGCCGAGGTCGGAGTTGGCCTCGACCTTCTTCAGCTCGGCCAGGGCGGCATCCGAGCGATCGCGGTCGGGCACCGAGCTGAACCCGCCGATGAAGGCCTCGCCGTAGTTGAAGTACGAGATGCCCTGGCGCTCCGCCTGATTGAAGAGGAACCCGTTTCCCGGGTTGTCGACGGCGAACGAACCGAAGTCGTTCGGCCGTCCGCGGCCGCCGTACTGCTGCACCCAATTGCGGGTGACGTAGTCGGGGACGATCGACGCGGCCGTCCAGTAGTGCCCCTGGATGGACGCCTCGGAGTTGGCGTAGACGTTGTCCATCAGCGGGTACTGCTGCACCAGCGCGTGCATGTTGGGGGTCGTTCCCTGGCCGAACACCGTGAGTTTGGGGTCGCCGTTTCCCCGGGTGTCGTCGCCGAGCATCTGGTCGTAGCTGCGGTTCTCGCGCACCACGAAGAACACGTGCTTGATGGGCCCATCGGCTCGCAGCACGGTGTCGGCCGGGGCCTCCTGGGCATTGGTGGGCAGCTGCTGCGCGGCGGCCGCGGGGGTGTAGGCGACCACCTCGGCATCGGTCGGCAGTGTGAGGATTCCGGCTTGGCCGGTGACCATGCGCGGCGGGTAGTCGTAGCCGGGGAAGACGTCGGTCGTCGGGGCCTTGGGGTTGAAGGCCCAGAAGATCGGGTCGGCCGCGTTCGCGGGGTTCGTGCCGGTGGGGTTGGCGCCGATCCCGACGCCCGAGGCGGTCACATAGATCAACCGGGCCGGCCGGCCGTCCGCGGCGGGGGCGGTGACGACCGCCTGAGGCTGCTGGGAGGTCGGGATCCGACCGATCAGCGTCCAGCCGCCGTCGGCGCTGGCGACGGGCTCAGCGGTGGTCTCGTCGGCGTCGGCGTCCGGCACTGCGATGACGGCGATCTCGTCCGCCCCGGACTCGGCGACGAACAGCCGGTCGCCGGTCGGGTTAAGCGCGACGGCCACCGGCATGGTGCCGAGGCCCTCGGGTCGGCCGACGGAGATCGTGCGCTCGACCTCACGGTCGGCGAGGTCGACGACGACGACCTGGTCGCTGGCGGACAGCGCGATGAAGGCGCGCTCACCCTCGGCGTCGACCTCGACGCCCTGCGGGTGCGACAGCGGGGCGCCGACGGTGATGTCGGTGACCTTGGTGGCGGTCGCCAGGTCGATGATCGATAGGGTGCCGGCGGCCTCGTTGGTGACCAGCCCGAGCTCGCCGTCGGGGGTGATGGCGGCGCCGAACGGGTAGCTGCCGGTCTCCACGTACGCGACCTGGTCGGCGTCGGCGAGGTTGATCACGGCGGCGCTGTTGGCGAGGTTGAGCGAGACCAGGAGCCGGGTGCCGTCGGGTGAGACCGCGAGCTTCTGCGGCCACGCGGCGACCTGGGTCGGCTCGCCCGCGCGTGGCGGCGGGAACACCTGGACGGCCGGCGCGCCGGCCTGCGGTGGGACCTTGATGACCCGGTCCAGGCTTGCCTGCCCGCAGGTGTCGCCCCAGCTGTAGACCAGTATGTCGTCGCCCTCGGCGCCGGGCAGGTCGTTCTTGCTGGGTTGCCAGCGGGAGTTCGGCAGCCCGGACACGTAGGCGAGCTGGTGGGCCGAGTCGAGCGTGATCCCGCCCGAGGCGCCGGGCAGCTCGAGGATCTGGCAGACGCTGTTCGTCGCTGTGTCGACGATGCGGACGTCGTTGGAGTCGAACCCGGCCGAGACGGTCCACAGGTACTTGCCGTCGGCCGTGACCGCCCCTCCCATCGGCAGGTTGCCGAGGGTCACCGAGGTCCCGGCGGGGGTGAGCTGGTGGCCGTTCGGAAGCAGACCTGTCGATGGTGCCGGTACGGCGGTGTCGATCGCGGCGCGTTCGGCGGACCGGTTGACAGCCACGATCACGGGCGTGACAGCGAGCGCGACGGCTGCGGTGATCGCACCCGCGAAGACCAGTCCGCGTCGGGCACGTCGGGGCACGTCGGGATCGGAGGGAAGGGTCACGACGGGGTCTCACGCATCTGTCCGACGTCCCAGGACTCCCGGTCGGGAGGCCCGAGTCCTGCCCGACGCATCCTTGCGTCGTCACAGCCCATCACGGTGCTACCCACAGGGAGCACACAGGAGTTGTATCGGCCGCAGGGGCATGCGGCCGGAGGACCTAGGTGTACTGCCCAGGCAGGTTGGTCAATCTGGTGGTGGGTGGGACCTTGCCGATGGCGGTGTGGGGCCGGTGGTGGTTGTAGTGGTGGAGCCATCCTGGCAGGGCTTTGCGGCGGGCGGTCTCGGACTTGTAGTGCTGGGCGAAGGCCCACCCGGTGGCCATGGTGCGGTGGAAGC
>JAKLPK010000268.1 GCA_022013895.1 Cellulomonas sp.
CGGTGGGGATGTCACGATGCTGGCCGACGCCATCGGCCACGACAAGCGCATCGGCCGCCAGTTCCTCGATGCAGGACTGGGCTTCGGCGGCGGCTGCCTGCCCAAGGACATCCGGGCGCTCATGCACCGGGCCGGGGAGCTGGGTGCGCACCGTGCCGTCGGGCTCATGCAGCAGGTCGACGAGATCAACATGGGTCAGCGTGACCACGTGATCGCGATGGCGACGCAGGCCTGCGGCGGGTCCGTGCTCAACCGTCGGATCGCCGTGCTGGGGGCGGCGTTCAAACCGCACACCGACGACGTCCGCGACTCGCCCGCGCTCAACGTCGCGGCCGCACTCCATCTGCGCGGCGCGCAAGTCCTCGTGTTCGACCCGCAGGCCGGGGACACGGCCCGGGCGACGTTCCCCACCCTCGGCTACGCGACCAGCACCGAGGAGGCCGTCGAGGGGGCTGACGTCGTGCTGCTGCTCACCGAGTGGGACGAGTTCCTGCAGGCCGATCCGGTGCGCCTGGCCTCGCTCGCCGGGGCGGCGAACCTGGTCGACGCCCGCGGCAAGATCGACTCCGCCACGTGGCGGGACGCCGGTTGGAGCGTGCGCACCCTGGGCCGGGCCGCCTGAGACGTCGGTCGGCGGTCGTCGGGAGGGGCGACCGCCGACCGATCAGGTCCCGCTGCCGGTCGGGACCGCAGCGCCGGACGGGTCCACCAGGACCCGTCCGGCGTTCGTGCGCACCGGGTCCGGGGTCGCCCGTCCGCGGCGCCACGTCGTGCCGCCTAGGCTGGTTCGATCGCTGCCGATCACCCTGGAGGTCCGTCCCGTGAAGGCCAAGGTCGCGTTCGTCGTCGGAGCCGGGCTCGGTTACCTGGCCGGGACCGCGTCCGGTCGCGCCCAGTACGAGCGGATGCGCAGCTGGGCGCTCGACGTGTGGAACGACCCCCGCGTGCAGGAGTACGTGCAGGAGGCCCAGGTGCAGGCGATGCAGGTCGCCCGCGAGCAGGGCGCGGCGCTGCGGGCGAAGGCCGGCGACGCCGCGAAGAGCGCGTTCGGCGAGTAGCCCGGCGTCACCCCGGGCGGGTCGCGTGCGTCCGTTCGGCCCGCAGCGCGAACAGGCCGAGGACGACGGTGGCCGCCTCGGTGATCGCCGAGGTCCACTCCGGTGTCCCGGTCCACCGCGAGTGCACGCCGAGCAGACCGACCGGTGTCGTGGCGATGACGAACGCCACCAGCGTCGCCGCGCCGAAGCCGACCGCCGCGAGCAGCGTCAGACGGCTGCGCCAGGCGACCAGAAGCACCGCGAGCACCAACCCCGCGACCCCCTGCAGCAGGAACAGCGGTCCGACGACCGCGACGTTGTGCATCCCCTCCTGCCACACCTGCAGGTGGGCGACCGCGGAGATCGCGACCATCGCCGCCAGTCCGACGCGCAGCCCCCAGGCGGTCCGTACCTCGCCGTCGTGACGTGGCACGGCTCAGGCCTGGCCGAGGAAGACGGTGCCGTCGCTGACGTGCACCTCCACGGTGGGCAGTGCCGTGGACGCCGGTCCGGTGGTCACCGAACCGTCGAGCGCGAACACCGAGCCGTGGCACGGGCAGGTGAGGTCGCCGCTGCCGGCGACGACCGTGCAGCCCTGGTGGGTGCACACCGCGGAGACCGCCGTGACGGTGCCCTCGGTGGCCTGGACCAGCAGGATCGGCTTCCCGTCGGAACCCGTCGCGGCGAGCGCCCCGCCGACCGGGATGTCGGTGACCTTGGCGATCGAGCCGTCGGCCGCGGCGGTGGCACCCGTCCCCCCGGAGCTCGAGGAGCCGCAGGCGGCGAGCACGCCCATCGTCGCGACGCCCAGGGCGCCGACCCCGGTGCCGACGAGGAGCTGGCGGCGTGAGCACCCGAACGTGCTGGGGCTGGTGACCGTGGTCTGGCTGTCAGTCATCGCACTCTCCTGTCGTCGGACCCGGGACGCCCCGGGCCGTGCCGATCCTGTCCTGAGGATCCTGTGATCATCCTGGGAGGTCACCGGGGAAAGGTCGAGGCCGGTGGGTGTCGACCGCAAGCCGCACGAACGCCGGCGCGACCTGAGTCGGCGTCGGCCTGCGCACGATCTGCGGGTGATGCGATGTCCGCCCCCTCGGCTAGCGTGACGCCCATGCCGCGCCGCCGCCTCCGCACCCTCGCCCGCGCCCTCCCGATCGCCGCGCTCGTCCTGGTCGCGGGGCTGTTCGGTCCGTCGGCGAGCGCGCACGACGAGCTGGTGGGGACCGACCCCGGTGACGGGACGACGGTGGACGTCGCCCCGACCCAGGTGACCATGACGTTCGCCGAGGAGCCGCTCGCCCTGGGTACCGAGCTGCTGGTGACCGGGCCGGACGGGGCGCAGGTGCAGGATGGTGCGGCCGAGGTCTCCGGGACCCAGGTCGTCCAGCCGCTCGTGACCGATCTGGCCTCGGGCGCCTACCGGGTGGACTGGCGGGTCACGGCCTCCGACGGGCACGTCGCGAGCGGTGCCTTCACCTTCACGGTCGCCGAGGTCGTCGCCCCGGTGGCGAGCAGCGATCCGACGCAGTCGTCCGATCCGGGCGACGGGACCGACGACTCGTCGGAGCCCCTGCTCATCGCGACTGCGCCGGCCCCCACGCCGTCGGCCGACGTCTCGGACTCGTCCGGCACCTCGCGGCCGCTGGTCTGGGTGGTCGTCGTCGCCGCCGTGATCGCCGTGGCGGCCGCGGGGTACGTCGCGCTGCGTCGTCGGCGCAGCTGAGCGGTCGCGGGGTCCTACCGCCGGGCCCGCACCTAGGCTGACGCCGTGGTCGGCCCAGCCCTGACGTCACGCACCGCGGTGCGCAACGGCGTCGTGCTCGTCGCCGCCGCGCTCGTGGTCCTGGTCCCTGCGGTGCTCTGGGCCGGGGTCGTGCTGGCTCCGACGCTCGGCGACCCGGGCGCCCTCGTCCGGTGGGCGCTGCCCGTGAGCGCGACGCTCGGTGAGCTCGCCGGCGCGGTCACCCTCGGTGCGCTCACCCTGGCGGCGTGCGTGCTGCCCCGGCGGGGTCCGACGGGCGGCCGGGATGCGACGGCCCTGCCCGACCCGACGGCCGAGCCGGGCGCGGCAGCGGTGCCGGGCGCGGTCGACGGTCGCGCCTGGCCGCTGGCCACCCGGGTCGCCGGCGGTGCCGCGGCGGCCTGGACGGTGCTCGGCATCGTTCACCTGGTGCTCGTCTACGCCTCGGTGGCCGGTCAGCAGCTCAGCCAGACGGTGGCCGAGCAGGGCCTCATGGTCTTCGTGCTCGACGTGGACCTCGGTCGCACGCTGGCGTCGGTGGTCCTGGTCGCGGCGGTCGTCACGGCGCTGTCGTCCCTGGTCGCCACCCCGACGGGGGTCGGCTGGACGGTGCTGCTCGTCGTCGTGGCGCTGTGGCAGCAGGCGCAGACCGGTCACGCCGCCGGGACCATCAGCCACCACCTGGCCACCTCGTCGATGGTGGTGCACCTGGTGAGTGCGGCCGTCTGGGTGGGGGGTCTGGCGGCGCTCGCGCTGCTCATCGGGCGGCTGGGGTCCGATCTGACGGCCGCGGTGGGCCGGTTCTCGGTGCTGGCCGGGTGGTGCACCGCCGGGGTGGTGGTCTCCGGCCTGGTCAACGCGTGGATCCGGCTCGGCGGGGTGGCGGGGCTCGGGAGCCGCTGGGGCGTGCTGCTGCTGGTCAAGGCGGGGCTCGTCGTGGTGCTCGGGCTGCTCGGGTTGGTCCACCGCCGTCGCACCATGCCGTTGCTTGCCGACCGGCCGGCGTTGTTCTGGCGGGTGGCGCTGGTCGAGCTCGCCGTCATGGGGGCCGTCTCGGCGGTGGCTGTCGCCCTCGGGTCCACCGCGCCGCCCGATCCGGGCACCACCCCGACCGACCCGACCCCGGCGTACCTGGTGACGGGTTCGCCGCTGCCGCCGGAGCCGACCACCTGGCACTGGCTCACGCTCACCAGCCTGGACCTGGTGACGGCGTCGGCCGCTGTGGCCGGCGTCGTGGTCTACCTGCGCTGGGTGCACCGGCTGCACCGCCGGGGCGATGCCTGGCCGTGGGTGCGCACCGCATCGTGGCTGGTCGGAATGACGGTCTTCTGGTGGGCGACCAACGGCGGCGCGGCCGTGTACGGGCATGTGCTGTTCAGCGCCCACATGGTGCAGCACATGGTGCTGGCCACCGTGATCCCGATCTTCCTGGCGCTGTCGGCGCCCGTGACGCTGGCGCTGCGGGCGCTGCCGTCCCGCGCTGCCGGGTTGCGGGGGGACGTCTCCCGGGGTCCACGGGAGTGGCTGCTGGTGCTGGTCGGGTCGCGCTGGGGCCGATTCCTGGCGAACCCGATCGTCGCCGCCGCGAACTTTGCCTTCTCGATGGTGGTCTTCTACTACACCGACGTGTTCGCCTGGGCGCTGGCCGATCCGGTGGGCCACCTGGTGATGGTCGTGCACTTCTCGCTCGCCGGGTACCTGTTCGCCAACGCCCTGGTGGGGATCGACCCGGGGCCGACGCGGCCGTCGTACCCGCTGAGGCTGGTGCTGCTGTTCGCGACGATGGGGTTCCACGCGTTCTTCGGGGTCACGCTGCAGTCGAGCACGGCGCTGCTGGTGGCCGACTGGTTCGGGCTGATGGGCCGACCGTGGGGGCCGTCGGCGCTCGTCGACCAGCAGCTCGGCGGGTCGGTGGCCTGGGGGATCGGTGAGCTGCCGACGCTCGCGCTGGCCATCGGGGTGGCGTTCGCCTGGTCGCGGGACGATGAGCGGACGGCCCGCCGACGGGACCGCCGGGTCGACCAGGCGGGGGACCCCGAGCTCGATGAGTACAACGCGATGCTGGAGCGGCTGTCGGCCCGGGACGATCCGCGCTGAGGAATTGGCTGGGGCAGGTGTGGGCGGCTCGTGCCAGGATCGAACCGTGAGCACCCCCTTCCACGATCTCGAGCAGTACATCGCCCTGCCCCGGACGGGGCATCTCGTCCTGTCCCCGGACGGCAGCCGACTGGTGGTGAGCGTCCAGGCGCTCGACACCAAGAAGACGGCCTACCGCACGGCGTGGTGGGAGGTGGACCCGACGGGCGCCCAGCCGGCCCGTCGGCTGACCCGCGGCGCCAAGGGGGAGGGCGACGCGGCCTTCACCCCGACCGGTGACCTGCTGTTCACCGCCGTGCGTCCGGCCGAGTCCGACGATGACGATGCGCACCCCGCGCTGCACCTGCTGCCGCGGGACGGTGGCGAGGCCAGGACGATCGCCTCCCGCACGGCCGGGGTCAGCGGTCTGCGCGTGGCCCGGGAGGCGGGCACCGTGCTGGTGACCTCCGAGGTGCTGCCCGGTGCCCGGGACGAGGCCGATGACGAGAAGCTCCGCAAGGAGCGCAAGGACCTCAAGCTCGGTGCGATCCTGCACACCGGCTACCCGGTCCGGTACTGGGACCACGACCTCGGCCCCGGCGACACGCACGTGTTCGTCGCGGCGGCCGCACCCACGACCGCGCCGGCCGGGACCGCGGAGCCGACGCTCACCCTGCGCGACCTGACCCCGCACCCCGGTCACGCGATGGGTGAGGGCGATGTCGTGATCAGCCCCGACGGGCAGACCGTCGTGGCCGGCTGGGAGATCGCCGGAGCAGCTGGGGACACCCGCGCCACCCTCATGGCGATCGACGTGGCGACCGGCACCCGGCGCCCGCTGGTCGACCTGCCCGAGGCCGATGTGTGGTCCCAGACCATCTCGCCCGACGGGCAGTGGGTGGCCTTCGTCATCGAGGACCAGAGCACCCCGCACCGCGCACCTGACCAGACGATCGGTCTCGTGGCGCTCGCAGGCGGGCAGGTGCGTCGGCTCGCGGCCGACTGGGACCGGTGGCCGGCCTCGCTCACCTGGCTCCCGGACAGCTCGGGGCTGCTCGTGGTGGCCGATGAGGACGGCCGGGCCCCGATCTTCCACCTGGGCCTGGACGACGAGATCCCCACCCGTCTGACCAGCGACGACGCAGCCTTCAGCGAGGTGTCTGTGAGTCCGGACGGGCGGACGGCGTACGCGCTGCGCGCCTCCTACCTGGCGCCCGCGCACCCCGTGCGGATCGACCTCGCGGCCGCGCTGGCCTCGGGCCCGGTCGCCGCCGTTCCGCTGCCCGCGCCCGCGCCCGACCCCGAGCTGCCCGGCCGTCTCACGGAGGTCGAGACCACGGACGCGGTCGGCACCCGCGTGCGGGCGTGGCTCGCGCTGCCGACCTCGGCGAGCGAGCAGGACCCGGCGCCGTTGCTGCTGTGGGTGCACGGTGGACCGCTGGGTTCCTGGAACGCCTGGTCGTGGCGGTGGAACCCGTGGTTGCTGGTGGCCCGCGGCTACGCGGTGCTGCTGCCGGACCCGGCCCTGTCGACGGGGTACGGCCAGGAGTTCATCCAGCGTGGCTGGGGCGCCTGGGGTGCCGGCCCCTACGAGGACCTCATGGCGATCACCGATGCGGTGGTCGCACGGGCGGACATCGACGAGACCCGCACCGGCGCGATGGGCGGCTCGTTCGGTGGCTACATGGCGAACTGGATCGCCGGGCACACCGACAGGTTCCGGGCGATCGTCACGCACGCCAGCCTGTGGGCGCTCGACCAGTTCGGCCCCACCACCGATGCCGCCTTCTACTGGCAGCGTGAGATGACCGAGCAGATGGCGCTCGAGAACTCCCCGCACCGGTTCGTGGAGCAGATCGCCACCCCGATGCTCGTGGTGCACGGTGACAAGGACTACCGGGTGCCGATCGGTGAGGGCCTGCGCCTCTGGTACGAGCTGCTGTCCAGGTCGCAGCTCGCCGCGGACTCCGAGGGCCGCACCCCGCACCGGTTCCTCTACTTCCCGGACGAGAACCACTGGGTGCTCTCACCGCAGCACGCCCGGATCTGGTACCAGGTGGTCGAGGCGTTCCTCGCCGAGCACGTGCTGGGCCTGGCCGGGGAGGGCGCACCCCGCTACCCGCGGACGCTCGCCTGAGACAGCTTCGGGTCGGATTTCTTCACCCGCTCAAGGCGGGGCACCGGAAGGCCGATAGCGCCCATGTGGGTGAGTCGTCGACCGTGAAGCAGGCCGGATGCGTCTGCGCGCACGAAATCGGCTCTCAGTCCTGGTCGGTGGGTGGTCACCGTGGTCGATGATGTGCTCGTGAGTCCACGCGGACGACAGCGCGCCGCGCACTCCGAGGGCCGGGAGCCGGCCACGTTGACGCGCCTCCAGCTGCTGGCAGCGGCATCGCGCCGGCTTGAGGCGTGCCGCGGTATGGCCGAGCTCTCCCAGGTCGCCTGTGAGTGCCTGCTCGAGACGATCGAGGTCCGCCGGGCCGTCCTGGTGCGTATCGAGCAGGACGAGGCACGGCCGTTGTGGCTCGCACCGCCGATCACCGACACCGAGCTGGCAGCCGTCGTCGAGGACAGCTCGCTCATCAGCGCACGACCCGAGCTGCGCCGACTGATCCTGGACCGCACACCCTCGCGTTCCCATCGCGCCGAGGGTTCCGACGACGGCCAGGCCTCGGGAGATCCGGCAGAGCTCGAGCTGCTGCGGCGGCTGGGGGTGACCGCCGAGGTGTGCGCACCCGTCGTCGTGAACGGCGGTGTGTGGGGTGCCCTCATCGCGACCCGCCTGACCGGTCGGTTCGACGACGACGACGTGGCCGCGACCGAGATGCTGGCCGCACTGGTCGCCGCCGCCGTGATCCGCCTCGACTTCGAGCATCAGGTGTTCCACCTGCTCGCCGAGGACCCGCTCACCGGGTTGGCCGACCGGCGCGTCGCCGACGCCGCCGCCGAACGGGCGTTGGCCACCGGGGTCGAGACCTGCATCGTCATGTGCGACGTCGACGGCCTCAAACAGGTGAACGACGAGCTGGGCCACGCGGCCGGCGACGATCTGCTCCGGATGGTGGCGGGTGTACTTCGCCACTCGGCCGACGCTCTGCCCGGGACGACGGCGGCCCGGATCGGCGGTGACGAGTTCTGCCTCGTCGTCCCCGGCTGGCCGCGGACGACCGTCGAGGACGTGCTCATCACCACGATGGACGAGCACCCCTTGCCGCACGGTGCTGCGATCTCGTGGGGTGTGGCGGCGAGCTCGATCGGTGAACGGGTGCCGATCAGCAGCCTGTTCCGGGCCGCCGACTTCGCCCAGTACCGGGCCAAGCGGGCGCGGGCGCGTCGGCGCCAGCTCGCCCTGCCGGACGCCTCCGACCCGATGGTGACGGCGCAGCAGGTGCTGTCCCGGGCGCTGCCCGCGATCGCCTCGGCCCGGCCCGGGGCGTTGTCCCGGCTGTGCGCCCTGGCGTCCACCGCGACGGACACGTTGGGCGGCGGCGCGTGGACCGTGCTGCGTGAGCGCGGTCCCGACGACCGGATCGTGGTGGCCCGCGGTGGCAGCCCGGCCGCCCAGCCGACAGCGGTCCGGACGGTCGCCGTGGACCACGGCGACTGGACGATCGAGGTCGGCGCCTCGGTGGACGCGACGCTGGAGGGTCGGGTGCGCACCGCTCTCTCGGCCGCGATGTACGTGGCCGCGCAGGACGCGGTCTGATACGCGTCGTCTCCGGACCCGTCCGGCCACGTCTGAACCGCTCGTCGCAGCCCGACCCGCCCGGTGACGCCCGACCCGCCCGGTGACAGCGGGGGTCAGCTGCGCCGGAGCAGGTAGATGCGCGGGTGGTGACCCTTCGCGTAGACCCGGACCGGGGCGTCGGCCCGCCACTGCCCGTCGGCGTCGCGCAGGGCGCGTTCCATCACGGTGATCGCGTGCGTGAGGACGACGAGCCGAGCGCCGGGTGCGGCGAGGTGGTGCGCAGCGCTGAGCAGGTCCGCGTGCAGCCGGGGGCTGTCGGCGTGCGAACCGTGCAGGGTCCCCCACGGCGGATCGGCCAGCAGCAGATCGAACCGTTCATCGGCCAGGGCGGCCGGATCGGTGGCATCCGCCCTGGTCAGGGTGGCGTGGAGGCCGGCGGCCGCGAGATTCGCGCGGGTCGCGTCCAGTGCGTGCTCGGCCAGGTCGACCCCGTACGCGGTGGCCGCGGGTCCGGCGAGTAGCCGTTCGATCAGCAGCGTGCCCGAACCGCACATGAGATTGACCACACGGTCGCGGGGGCGGACCTCGGCCAGACGCACCATGGCGGCGGCGATGGTCGCATTGGCCGCCCCGGGGTAGTCGACGGTGCGCCAGGCGCGGGCCGACAGCGGCCGGGGGCCGAGTCGCACCAGCACGTCCCAGCCGGGGTCCGTGCCCGGCCGCTCAGCGAACCCGCGACGCACCTTGACGACGAGCTCACCGTCGTCGGGCGCATAGGGCAGGCCGACTGCGGAGGCGAGCTCGGCGCCGAGCCGGGCGAAGTCCGGTGAGCGGGAGCCCGCGGCCTCGAACCTGAACGCCCGGCTGGGTGCCACGGCGAGCGAGGCCCGGACGGCGGCCGCGATGCGTCCCAGGTGCTCCCCGCTCACCAGGGAGCGCGGGCGCGGCACGTCCAGGTGCAGGCTCACGAAGACGGCGACAGCGGTGCGCAGCGTGAGCACCCGGCGGTCCCAGCCGGGCAGGTCGACGGTGAGCGCGTCCTCACGGCCGGGGACGGGCTGCGGCGGCCGCGGGGGTCGGAGCACCTCCAGCACCTCGTCGTGCACCACGTCGCCGAGCCCCGGCAGGAAGGTGACCTCGAGCCGGTCGGGCCGGTGCTGTGGCGCCGGTGGTCGTGCGGAACGACCGGCGGGTCGTGCCGGTGCACCGGACGGGCGGTGTCGTGGGGGGCGCCCGCCGGGGGCGGTGCGGCGGCTGTGGTCGGGCACGGCCCATGGTCCCATCATCGACCCAGGTCAGGCCCCTTCTGGGCCTGTCGAGGGACTGCCGGTCCAGGCGACGCCGAGCAGTTGACACCGGCTCTCGACAGGGCTGTTGTGGACAGTGTCAGCGTCGACAACAGGAGCTCACGATGAAGGCAGCCAGGTACTACGCACGCGGCGACATCCGGATCGAGGAGATCCCCGAGCCCACAGTCGGACCGGGCACGGTCGGGATCGACGTCGCCTGGTGCGGCATCTGCGGGACCGACCTCCACGAGTACGGCGAGGGCCCGATCTTCATCCCACCGGCGGGCCACCCGCAGCCGATCAGCGGCGAGTCGGCACCCGTCACCCTGGGCCACGAGATGTCGGGTGTCGTCTACGCCCTCGGGGAGGGGGTGAGCGACCTGGCCGTGGGTGACCACGTCGTCGTCGAGCCGTACATCATCGGCGACGACGTCGACACCGGACCGGACAGTCGCGACTACCAGCTGTCACCCGATATGAACTTCATCGGCCTCGGGGGTCGCGGGGGCGGCCTCGGCGAGAAGATCGCGGTCAAGCGCCGCTGGGTGCACAAGGTCGCCGACTCGGTCCCGCTGGACCAGGCCGCGCTCATCGAACCGCTGTCCGTCGGGTACCACGCCGCCGAACGCGCCGGGGCGAAGGCCGGTCAGACAGCGCTCGTCGCGGGCGCCGGCCCGATCGGGCTGCTCACCTCGGCCATCCTCACGGCCCTCGGTGTGACGGTCATCATCAGTGAGCCCAGTCCGCTGCGCCGGCAGAAGGCCGCCGACTCCGGCGTCGCGCAGCACGTGCTCGACCCGCGCACCGATGATGTGGTCGCCCGGGTCCGCGAGCTCACGGGTGGCCGCGGCGCGGACATCGGCTTCGAGTGCACCTCGGTGCAGCCCGCGCTGGACAGCCTGGTCGATGCGCTGCGCCCGCTCGGGGTGCTGGTCATCGTCGCGATCTGGAGCCACCCGGCGACCTTCGACGTGCAGAAGATCGTGCTCAAGGAGCTCGACGTGCGCGGCACCATCGCCTACGTCAACTCCCACCCACCGACGATCCGGCTGGTCGAGGAGGGCAAGGTCGACCTGGCGCCGTTCATCACCGGCAAGATCGGTCTCGACCACCTCATCGACTCCGGGTTCGAGACCCTCATCCACCACAACGAGACCGCGGTCAAGATCCTGGTCTCCCCCTCGGGCCGCGGCCTCTGACCCCCGCCCCCGGTCTCCCCGCACCCCCGCGATTCCGAGGTTGTGCAGCCCCAGAGGCTGCACAACCTCGGAATCGCGGGGGGAGGGGGGGAGGGGATCAGGGGTGGGCGGACTTGAGGCCGTCGCCGATGGTGGTGAGCAGCTGGGACCAGCTGGCCTCGAAGGAGTCGATGCCGCGGTCCTCCAGCTCGGCGGTCACCTGGTCGAGGTCGACGCCGATCGTCGCCAGGTCGGCGAGCACCTGCTGCGCCTCCTGCTGGGCGCCGGTGATGGTGTCGCCCGTGATCCGGCCGTGGTCCGCGACGGCCTCCAGGGTCTTCTCCGGCATGGTGTTGACCACCTGGGCTGCGACGAGCTCGTCGACGTAGCGCGTGTCGGGGTAGGACGGGTCCTTCACCCCGGTCGAGGCCCACAACGGCCGCTGCACCCGGGCACCGGCCGCAGCCAACGCCTGCCAGCGGTCGGTGGCGATGAACCGCAGGTACTCCCCGTAGGCGAGCCGGGCGTTGGCGATCGCGGCCTTCCCGCGCAGCGCGGCGGCCGCCGTGGTGCCCAGGGCGTCCAGCTGGGCGTCGACCGCGGTGTCCACCCGGGACACGAAGAACGACGCGACCGAACCGATCGGTGCGAGATCGAGCCCTGCGGCCCGTGCCAGCTCCAGACCCGTCGCGTGGGCGTCGAGCACCGCCCTGTACCGCTCGAGGGAGAAGATCAGGGTCACGTTGACGCTGATCCCCTCGGCCAGGGCGGCCGTGATCGCCGGCAGCCCCTGCACGGTGGCGGGGATCTTGATGAACAGGTTCGGCCGGTCGACCCGCGCCCACAGAGCCCTGGCCTGCACGATCGTGGCTGCGGTGTCCCGGGCGAGCCGCGGGTCGACCTCCAGGCTGACCCGGCCGTCGACGGTCGAGCTGGCGTCGTAGACCGGGCGCAGCACATCGGCGGCGGCACGGACGTCGTCGGCGGTGATGGTGGCGACGGCGTCCTCGACCTGGGTCCCGGCGGCGGCGAGCTCGTGGAGCTGGGGGACGTAGGCGTCACCGTGCGCGACGGCCGCGGCGAAGATCGTCGGGTTGGTCGTCACGCCGACGACCCCGCGCCCGACGAGGGCGGCGAGATTGCCGCTGATGAGCCGGCTGCGGGACAGGTCGTCGAGCCAGACGGCGACCCCGGCGTCGGCGAGGGCGGTGAGCGGGTTCATGTGGTGCCTCCTGGACGGGTGCAGGTGGTGCCGGCGACGGGCTGCGGTCGGTCGCCGCGCGCGTCCGGCCGGCGTCGGGCGGGTCGGGTCCTCCCCCAGTCTCCGGTCTACAACGACCGGCCGACAGTCGACGGGACATTCCCTGGGAAGTCACCGGGTGCGGCCGTTGCCGAGTTCGCTGCCAGCAGGTCACCGGTGCCGGTCGCGGTCGGAACCCCGGGTGCGGTCGTTTGCGGTGTCTCGCCGCGGGCGGATGCGAGGGACCGGTGTGCGGCGTTGATGACGGCGTCCGTGGTGATCCCGAATTGTTGGTAGAGGGTTTCGGCGGAGGCGGAGGCGCCGAAGTGTTCGAGGCTGACGGCCTGGCCGTGGGCGCCGAGGATCTTGTGCCAGGGCATGGCGATGCCGGCTTCGACGGACACCCGGGCTGTGACCGTCGGGGGCAGGACGGCGTCCTGGTAGGTCTGGTCCTGCTGGGCGAACCATTCCAGGCAGGGCGCGGAGACCACGCGCGCTGCGATGCCCTGGCTGGCGAGGGTCGCACGCGCCGCCACG
>JAKLPK010000269.1 GCA_022013895.1 Cellulomonas sp.
ACCGCAAGCCGAAGGCCCTCTCGGGTGGTCAGCGTCAGCGCGTCGCGATGGGCCGTGCGATCGTCCGCCAGCCGCGCGTGTTCCTCATGGACGAGCCGCTGTCGAACCTCGACGCCAAGCTGCGCGTGCAGACCCGTACGCAGATCGCCTCGCTGCAGCGCCGCCTGGGCGTCACCACCGTCTACGTCACGCACGACCAGACCGAGGCCCTCACCATGGGCGACCGCATCGCGGTGCTCAAGGACGGGCTGCTGCAGCAGGTCGGCACCCCGCGCGAGATGTACGACACCCCGTCGAACGTCTTCGTCGCCGGCTTCATCGGCTCCCCCGCGATGAACATCGGCACCTTCCCGATCGAGGGCGGCACCGCCAAGGTCGGGACGGCCGTGCTGCCGATCCCCACGGCCGCGATCAGCGCGCTGTCGGCCGAGGACGGCGGCCAGATCACCGTCGGGTTCCGCCCCGAGTCGCTCGACGTGGTGCCTGCCGGTTCGCCCGACGGCATCCCGGTCGCCGTCAACATCGTCGAGGAGCTCGGCTCCGACGCGTTCGTGTACGGCTCGCTCACGGACGAGAAGGTCGCCTCGACGGTCCGCTCCGGCGCCGGCGACGCCCAGGTGATCGTCCGCGTCGACCCGCGTCAGGTCCCGGCCAAGGGTGAGACGATCCACGTCCGCATCCGCCCGGGCGAGCAGCACCTGTTCCACGCGGTGAGCGGCGAGCGCATCGCCTGATCCACGCACGACGGGACGGGGCGGGACCTTCGGGTCCCGCCCCGTTCGGCATCCGGGGCCGAACCGGAACGGCCGGGCGCGGTTCACCACGTGAACTCCGCACCCGCCCTCAGCCCGGCGCGGCATACTCCCGCCCATGAGTCACCAGCGGTCCGCCCGGCAGAAGGCGGCAGCCAAGGATCGTCGCGCCGAGAACCGCACCCTCGCGGACGCCGAGCGACGTCGGCGACACCGCAACGCCACGCTGCGCAAGGCCGGGCTCTGGACAGGTGCTGTCATCGTGGTGGTCGCCATCGTCGGCGGCATCGGGCTGGCCATCCGCGCCCGCATCCTGGCGGGTCAGGTCGGGCCGACGAACATGGCGAGCGACGGTCTGCTGATCACCGGCGACGGCAGCAAGCTCACCCCGACGACCACCGCGCCGCTTGCCGCCGGTGGCACCCCCACCCCGAGCGCGACCGACTCACGGTCGTCCGGCGTCATCGACTTCGTCGTCTACGTGGACTACGGCGACCCGCGCTCGGCGTCCTTCTGGCAGACCTCGGGCGGCCTGCTCGTCCAGGCCGCGACCAGCGGGTACGCGACCCTGGAGATCCACCCGGTGGCCCTGTCGGCGAGCCGTGCGGACTACACCGCGACGCCCGCCCCCTCCGCCAGCGCGGCCGCCGGCCAGGCGGCGAGCGCCGCACCCTCCGCCTCGGCCACGCCGACCGCGACCCCGAACCCGCTGGTGACGGCGGTCGACTACTCCCAGCGGGCCGCGAACGCGTTCGCGTGCGTCGCCTCCTTCGCCCCCTCGGACGCCGTGGCGATGAACCAGGCGCTGTTCACGGCGCAGACCACGTTCGGCTCCGCCGGCCTGTCCGACGCCGAGCTGGTGACGACGGCGAAGGGCGCCGGGGCGACCGGCAAGGACGTCGCGTCGTGCATCACATCGCACTCCTACGTCGACTGGGTGCAGGAGGCCTCCCAGCGGGCGGTCCTGTCCACACCGTTCGACGCCGTCGGGTCGCTGCGCGAGACCCCGACCGTCGTGGTCGCGGGTGAGCCGTACACCGGTTCGGTCTCCGACCTCCAGGCGTTCTACGCCTTCGTCTCGCAGGTGTACTCCTCACTGACCGCGGCCGCGTCGAACGCCTCCCCCGGCGCGGCGACCGCTCAGCCCTCGGCGACCGCGACCCCCTGACGGTTTGAGACACTGGTGGGGTGAACGCCGCCCCCCAGAGCCTGCAGATCACCGCGGCTTCGCCCGACCCCGCCCTGCTCGACCTGCCGTGGCACATCCCGCTGGAGGAGTGGCCGGCCGAGCTGCTCGCGGCGCTGCCCCGCGGCATCTCCCGGCACATCGTGCGGTTCGTCCGGCTGTCCGGACAGGTCATCGCGATCAAGGAGATCGGGGAGACGGTCGCCTACCGTGAGTACGAGCTGCTGCGCCAGCTCGACCGCATCGACGTCCCCTCGGTCACGCCGCTCGGGGTGATCACCGGGCGCCGCGCGCCGGACGGCGAACCGCTCGAGGCCGTGCTCATCACCGAGCACCTGCCGTACTCGCTGCCCTACCGCGCCCTGTTCAGCCAGACCCTGCGGCCCGACACGGCGACCCGGCTCATCGACGCCCTCGCGGTGCTCCTGGTCCGGCTGCACCTGGTCGGCTTCTACTGGGGTGACGTGTCGCTGTCGAACACGCTGTTCCGGCGCGACGCGGGCTCGTTCGCCGCCTACCTCGTGGACGCCGAGACCGGGGACCTCCACGAGAAGCTCACCGACGGTCAACGCGGCTACGACCTCGAGGTCGCGCGGGTCAACATCATCGGCGAGCTCATGGACCTGCAGGCCGGGGAGTTCCTCGACGAGAGCGAGGACGCCATCGCGATCGGGGAGGCGCTCGTCGAGCGCTACGGCGAGCTGTGGCGGGCGCTCACCGAGGTCGAGTCGTTCTCCTTCAAGGAGCGCTGGCGGGTGCAGGCGCGGGTCGACCGGCTGAACGATCTCGGATTCGACGTCGACGAGCTGACGATCACCACCGACCTGGACGGCACCACGGTGCGCATCCAGCCCAAGGTCGTCGACGCCGGGCACCACTCCCGTCGGCTCATGCGGCTGACCGGCCTCGACGTGCAGGAGAACCAGGCCCGCCGCCTGCTCAACGACCTCGACGAGTACCGCGCCGCGACCGACCGGCAGCGCGAGGACGAGTCGTTCGTCGCGCACGACTGGGTGACCGAGATCTTCGAACCGGCCGTCCGCGGCGTCCCGCGCGACCTGCGCGGCAAGCTCGAACCGGCGCAGATCTACCACGAGCTGCTCGAGCACCGCTGGTTCATGTCGCAGAACCTGCACCGGGACGTGCCGATGGAGGAGATCACCGCCGACTACGTACGGCACATCCTGCCGGGCCGCCCCGATGAGAAGGCGGTCCTGGGTGTGCAGCCCGGTGACCTGCGGGAGGACACCGGGACGTTCCCCTCGATCCACCCCGACGACGACATCATCCTGGGCTGAGACGCCCCCGCGCCCCCGGCCGGGTGCGTGGGGGCCGCACCCGTTCAGGCGCGCTGGCGGGCCACCTCGTAGAGCGCGATCCCGGCGGCGACGCCGGCATTGAGCGACTCGACACCCCCGGCGATCGGGATGGCGGCGATCGCATCGCACTGCTCACGGACCAGGCGCGACAACCCCTTGCCCTCGGAGCCGGCAACGAGGACGAGCGGGTCCGAGACGAACGGGACCTCACCGATCACGGTGTCACCGTCACCCGCGAGGCCGACCACGAACACCCCCGAGCGACGCAGCTCCGCGAGGGTCCGGGCGAGGTTCGTCGCACGGGCCACGGGCACCCGGGCGATCGCACCGGCCGAGACCTTCCAGGCCGCGGCGGTCACCCCGGCCGAACGCCTGGTCGGCACGAGCACACCGTGCGCACCGAACGCACCGGCCGATCGGATCACGGCCCCGAGGTTGCGCGGATCGGTCACCCCGTCGAGCGCCACGATGAGCGGCGGGACACCCGCGGCGGCTGCGGCGTCGAGCAGGTCGTCGGCCTCGGCGTAGGTGTAGGGCGGCACGGCGAGGGCCACGCCCTGGTGGACGGAGCCCTCGGTCATCCGGTCGAGCTCACCACGCCCGACCTCCATGAGCGGTGCACGCGTGGCCGAGGCCAGCGCGAGGATCTCGCGCGTGCGGTCGTCCGACTCGATCCGGGACGCCACGTAGACGGCCGAGACCGGGACCCCGGCGCGCAACGCCTCGAGCACGGAGTTACGGCCCGAGACCAGCTCGGTGACGCTGCCGCCCCGTGCGGAGGCGACCTTGGTGGACCCTCGACCCGGTGCCCGGCCACCCGTGGCGCGACCGGCCGGCGGCCGGCCACCCGTGGGACGTCCGGCCGCGGGTCGGCCTGCTGCAGGTCGGCCTGCCGCGGGGCGACCTGCAGGGGCACCGCCGCCGTTCGGAGCGCCGCCCGAACCGCCTGCGGCGGGCGCCGCCTTGCGCTTGTGCGCCGCGTGGTACTCGCGGTCCTCGGCCTTGGGCGTCGGTCCGCGTCCCTTGAGCGCGCGACGGCTGTTGCCGCCGCTGCCCACCGACGGGGCCTTCTTCGCGCCTGGTTTGCGGGTCGCCCCACGTCGCTGCGAGTTACCGGCCATCATGCGTCCTTCCCGGCAGCCAAGGTCCACCGGGAGCCACCGGCCGAGTCCTCGACCGCGATGCCTGCGGTGATCAGCCGGTCGCGGATCGCGTCGGCCGTGGTGAAGTCCTTCTGTGCGCGGGCCTGGGCCCGGGCTGCGAGCTCGGCCACGACGAGGGCGTCCAGCGCGACCGCCGTACGGTCGTCGGCCCCGGTCGCCCAGCGCGCCGGGTCCAGCCCGAGCACATCGAGCATGGCGCGCAGCACGGTGGCGGTCGCCAGACCGCCCGCCCGGTCGCCCGCGGCCAACGCCGAGTTCCCGGCACGCAGCGTCTCGTGCACGACGGCCAGGGCGGCCGGCACATCGAGGTCGTCGTCCATGGCAGCCACGAACGCCGCCGGCAGCTCGACCTGCGCGATCGGCTCGTCGAGCGCCCCGGCCCGTTCGACGAAACCGGCCAGCCGCTCCCAGGCGCCCGCGGCATCGTTGAGCGTCTCGTCCGTCCACTCCAGCATCGAGCGGTAACGCACCGCGGTGAGCGCGTACCTGACGACGGCGGCCGGAACCCGCGTCAGGACTGCCGAGACCAGCAGCCCGTTGCCGAGCGACTTGCTCATCTTGGTGCCGGACCGGGTCACCCAGCCGTTGTGCAGCCAGTAGCGCGCGAACCCGTAGCCGGCCGCCTGGGACTGCGCCTGCTCGTTCTCATGGTGCGGGAAGCGCAGGTCCAGGCCACCCCCGTGGATGTCGAAGGTGTCGCCCAGGTACCGCTGCGCCATCGCCGAGCACTCGAGGTGCCACCCGGGGCGACCCCGGCCGTAGGGGGTGGGCCACGACGCCGTGGCCGGCTCGGTGACCCTGGCCGACTTCCACAGCGCGAAGTCGTGCGGGTCCCGTTTACCGGCCCCGGCGTCCGGGGCCGGTTCCATGTCGTCGATCCGTTGGTTCGTCAGCGACCCGTACGACGGCCACGACCGAACATCGAAGTACACGTCACCGTCGCCGGCCGCGTACGCGTGACCGCGCTCCACGAGCCGGTCCATGAGATCGACCATCGCAGGCACGTGCCCGGTCGCCCGCGGTTCGTACGCCGGGGGCAGCACGCCGAGCGCGTCGTACGCGGTGGCAAAGGCCCGTTCGTTGACGGCGGCGAAGGCCCACCAGTCCTGCCCGGCCTCAGCCGCCTTGGACAGGATCTTGTCGTCGATGTCGGTCACGTTGCGGATGAGGGTGACCTGCTGGCCGTTGCGTCGCAGCCACCGCACGAGCACGTCGAAAGCGATCGCGGAACGCACGTGCCCGACGTGCGGGGGCGCCTGGACCGTGGCGCCGCAGAGATAGATGCCCACCTGACCGTCGACCAGGGGCACGAACGGCCGAGCCGTTCGTGTGACGGTGTCGAACAGGTGCAGGTTCACACAGGTCAGGGTACCGGCGATGGGCTCACGGCCTCGGTGGCGGCCTGGCCGAAGGCCCGCAGCCTGCCGCCGGTGTCGTGCAGCGCCACGGCGAGCGCCACGTCGTCACGGTCGATGAGCCAGGCCAGCACCGCACCGTCGATCTCGATCGCGAGGCGGCGGGCCAGCACGTCGACCGGCACCGACCAGACCAGACCCGCCCGATCGGCGATCGCCTCCAGGACAGCTCTGGCGTTCATGAGCTTGGTGGCCTGCCGGTCGGCGGCGAGCCCTGCGAGCTCCGGATCTCGCAGGGACGCCAGGGCGAGCTCGAACTCGAGCTGGTACCGGCGGGGGGCGACCACGACCATCGCGACGTACGCCTCGACGACCGAGGCGACGAGCCGGTCGGGCTCCTGCCTCCCGACCGCGGCGAGCGCGACGTCGAGCCCGGTGGTGTGGATGTGGTGGGCGACCGCGCGCAGGATCTCGGCCTTGTCGGTGAAGCAGTAGTGGAGCACGCCGAGCGCGACACCGGCCTCGGCCGCGATCGCCCGCATCGTCGTGCGGTCGAGCCCCTCACGGGTGGCGACCGCCAGTGCGGCCCGCACGAGCTGGCGGCGTCGCTGGTCGATCGGCAGCCGGGTCATCTCGTCCTCCGCAAGCTCAGCCGGCGCACAGCACCGGAGCGGCAGAATCACACCACGGGACCACAGTCACCGCACCCTGTCAGTGCACTCCGACCTGGCCGTCCCCGGCCCGGACGACCAGCGCGGTGGCGATCGCTGCGACGCCCTCACCCCGCCCCGTGAGCCCCAGACCGTCGGTGGTGGTCGCCGAGACGCTCACCGGCGCGCCGGCCGCGGCCGACAGCACCTGCTCGGCCTCACCCCGACGCGGAGCCAGGCGGGGTGCGTTGCCGATCACCTGGACGGCGACATTGCCGATGACGAACCCGGCGGCCACCACACGACGCGCGGCCTCGGCGAGCAGCGCCGTCCCGGCGGCACCCGCCCAGGCGGGATCGGCCGTTCCGAAGGTGGAACCCAGGTCACCGATCCCGGCCGCCGACAGCAGTGCATCGGCCGCGGCGTGGGCGACCACATCGGCATCCGAGTGCCCGGCGAGCGGCGGCTGACCGGGCCAGGTCAGGCCGGCCAGGTGCAGGCACGCCCCCGGCGCGGGGTCGGGGTCGTAGCCGTGCACGTCGACCCCGATCCCGGTGCGCGGGAGCCCGGTCATGCGTCTGCCGCCAGCATCCGCGCGACGACGAGGTCTTCGGCGGTGGTGATCTTCGCGGCCCGGCGGTCACCCGGCACGACCCACACGGCCGCACCGAGCTCCTCGACGAGCCCGGCGTCATCGGAGGCTGCGCTGCTCTCGTCACCCGCCCGCCCCCGACCCGCGGCGTGCGCACGGACCAGCAGCGTGCGGTCGAAACCCTGCGGCGTCTGGACGCTCACGAGCTCGGCGCGAGGGACGGTGCCCACGACCGGGCGGTCACCGTCGGCGGTCTGCTCCCCCACCCGCTTGACCGTGTCCACCAGCGGGAGCCCGGGGACGACGGCGTCACGACCGGCCCGGACCGCCGCCATCACCCGGGCGACCAGCTCAGCCGGGGCGAACGCCCGCGCCGCATCGTGCACCAGGACCAGGTCGACCTCCGGGCGCACCGCGGCCAGCCCCGCGGCCACGGACGCCTGGCGCGTGCCGCCCCCTTCGACGACCCACAGGTCCACCGCGGACCCGCACGCCTCGGTGAGCAGCTCACCGGCGCGGGCCACCAGCCCCGCAGGGACGGTGACGACGAGCTGGTCGATGCGCTCACCGGCCGGGGTCACGGCATCGAGCAGAGCCTTCGCGGCATGCAGCAGCAAGGGCGAGCCGTCAACAGGGACGAACGCCTTCGGTTCGTCCCTGCCCAGCCGGGTTCCGCTCCCTGCGGCTGTGAGGATGGCGGCAACGCTCACCGTGGATCAGGAGGCGAGGACCTCGTCGAGGATCGCTTCGGCCTTGTCCTCCTGCGTGTGCTCGGCCAGTGCGAGCTCGGAGACGAGGATCTGACGAGCCTTGGCGAGCATCCGCTTCTCACCGGCGGACAGCCCGCGGTCGGCGTCACGGCGGGACAGGTCACGGACGACCTCGGCGACCTTGATGACATCGCCCGAGGCAAGCTTCTCGAGGTTCGCCTTGTAGCGGCGCGACCAGTTGGTCGGCTCCTCGGTGTACGGCGCACGCAGCACCTCGAACACGCGGCCGAGGCCTTCCTGGTCCACCACATCGCGGACCCCGACCAGGTCGAGGTTCTCGGCAGGCACCTGGATGGTCAGATCACCCTGGGTGACCCGTAGTGTCAGGATGACCTTCTCTTCACCCCGGATGGTCCTGGTGGCGATCTCCTCGATCAGCGCTGCTCCGTGGTGCGGGTAGACGACGGTCTCCCCAACGGTGAAAGTCATCTGAAGATGTCCCCTTCTCGCGGACACCAAGGATAACACGCGTACCTGTCGGCATCCCAGGGCTGTCACGCATCTGCGCAGGTCAACGCCACATCACTCAATTCGCGGGCGCCCTGGGCAGCCGGCCGTGGCCCGACTATCCTCACGACAGGACCAGGACGTTGGTCCTGGTCAGTCTCGACCGACACCTGGAGCTCCCTGTGAACCGACGCACCCGAGCCCGCATCCTGCGTCCGGCCGGCGCCGGACTCGCCGTGCTCGTCCTGGCCGCGTGCACGGCCACCAACCCGGTCACCACGAACGAGCCCTACTCGCTCTCCGACGGGGTACGGGTCACCCTCGGCCCGGTCACTGCGGTCAACCTGCTGGTGGTCAGCGCGGGTGAGGGTGAACCCGGTGTCCTGTCGGGTGCCCTCACCAATGATGGCGCGGACGATCTTCGGGTCACCCTCACCACGGCCGGCGAGACCACCGGCAGCACCGTCGACGTCGCGGGCGGCGGCACCGTCTACATCGGCACCGGCAGCGACGTCGGCGAGACGGTGCAGGTCGCCTCGGTCGACGCGGCCCCGGGTCAGCTCCTGACCCTCACCCTCACCTCACCGGCCGCCGGGAGCACACAGGTCCAGGTCCCCGTCCTCGACGGGACGCTCCCGCAGTACGCCTCGCTCGTCCCGACGCCGACGCCCTCGCGCTGACGCGCGGTCGAGCAGCACCGCCCCGCGGCCGCACCGCCCGGCCGTGGGGTCCGGCCGCCCGTCCTGCTCGGTCGGGCGGCCGCGCCCGGTCAGCCGAAGCGACCCGAGATGTAGTCCTCGGTGGCCTGCTCGCTCGGTGAGGAGAAGATCGTCGCCGTGTCGTCGATCTCGATGAGCCGGCCCGGCTTGCCGGTCGCCTCCAGGTTGAAGAAGCCGGTGCGGTCCGAGACGCGGGCCGCCTGCTGCATGTTGTGCGTGACGATCACGATCGTGTACTCGGACTTGAGCTCGGCGATGAGGTCCTCGATCGCCAACGTCGAGATCGGGTCCAGGGCCGAGCACGGTTCGTCCATGAGGAGCACCTGCGGCTTGACCGCGATCGCGCGCGCGATGCACAGCCGCTGCTGCTGGCCACCGGACAGGCCGGAGCCGGGCCGGTCGAGACGGTCCTTGACCTCGTTCCACAGGTTCGCCCCGCGCAGCGACGCCTCGACCAGCTCGTTCGCATCCGACTTGCCGATGCGCTTGTTGTTCAGCCGCACCCCGGCCAGCACGTTCTCCGCGATCGACATCGTCGGGAACGGGTTCGGACGCTGGAACACCATGCCGACCTGACGGCGGACAGCCACCGGGTCCACACCGGCGCCGTAGAGGTCGATGCCGTCGATCTCCACCGTGCCCTTGACCCGCGCGCCCGGGATCACCTCGTGCATGCGGTTGAGCGTGCGCAGGAAGGTCGACTTCCCGCAGCCCGACGGCCCGATGAGCGCGGTGACGCTGCGCGGGTCGATCGACATGTTCACGCCGGCGACGGCCAGGAACGCGCCGTAGTAGATGTTGAGGTCCTTGGCGTCGATCCGCTGGGACATGAGATGTGCTCCTAGGGGCAGCTGAGGTCAGGACCGGGTCTTGGGCGAGAAGAGGCGGCTGACGCCCCGGGCCACGAGGTTGAGCAGCATGACCACCAGGATGAGCGTGAGGGCCGCGGCCCATGCCCGGTCGTAGTTGATGGTCGCGATGCAGTCGGCGTCGCCCGAGGTGCAGGCCACCAGACCGCTGCCGTACTGGTTGTAGACGAACACCGGCAACGTCATCATGTTGCCGCTGAACACGTTGCTGTTGATCGAGTTCGACGCACCCACCGTGATGATGAGCGGCGCGGTCTCCCCGATCACCCGGGCGATGGCCAGCATCACACCGGTCGTCAGACCCGCGACCGCGGTCCGCAGCACCACGCGCAGGATGGTCAACCACTTGGGCACGCCGAGCGCGAAGGCAGCCTCCCGCAGCTCGTTCGGCACCAGTCGCAGCATCTCCTCGCTCGAGCGGATGACCACCGGGATCATGAGCACCGCGAGGGCGACCGCACCGACGATCCCGCTGCGCGAGTCCGGTCCGACAAGCATGTAGAACAGCGCGAACGCGAACAGACCGGCGACGATCGACGGGATGCCGGTCATGACGTCGACGAAGAACGTGACCGCATGTGCCAGCGCACCCGTGCCGTACTCGACGAGGTAGATGGCCACCATGAGGCCGATCGGCACCGAGATCAGCGTGGCCCAGCCCGTGATGAGCAGCGTGCCGAGGATCGCGTGGTAGGCGCCGCCGGCGTCCATCCCGCCGAAGACGTTGCGCATCGAGTGGAGCAGGAAGTACGCGTCGAACCGGCCCAGACCGCGGACCAGCACCGACCAGATGAGCGAGACGAGCGGCACCATCGCCAGCGCGAACGCGATGTAGACCAGCACCCGCATGACGAGGTCCTTGCGACGCCGACCCGGGTCGACCTGGGTGAGCGCCAGGCGCAGCTGTTCGGTGGAATCCGGGACGGACTCAAGGGTGGCCATATCAGTTCGCTCCCGAGAAGTCCTTGCGGCGCGCGACGATCGCACGGGCCGCCATGTTGACCACCAACGTGATGACGAAGAGCGCGAGGCCGGTCGCGATCAGCGCCGAGACGCCCATCGTGTTCGCGTCGGCGAACTTCGCCGCGATGTTGGCCGCGATCGTCTGCTGCTGGCTCGCCACCAACAGCTTGAAGGAGTAGAGCAGCCCGGGCGACAGCACCATGAGGACGGCCCTCGTCTCGCCGAGCGCGCGCCCCAGACCGAGCATGGCGGCCGAGATGATGCCCGACCGGGCGAACGGGAGCACCGCCATCCGGACCAGCTCCCAGCGCGTCGCGCCGAGGGCCAGGGCGGCCTCCTCGTGCAGGCGCGGGGTCTGCAGGAACACCTCACGACTGACGGCGGTGATGATCGGCAGGATCATGACCGCGAGCACCAGGGCGGCGGTGAGCAGCACCCGCGGCGGATTGGAGGCGTTGCCGTTGGAGTCTCCCGCGAACAGCGGGATCCAGCCGAGCCAGCGGACCAGGAAGTCCCACACCGGCTGCAGCACCGGTGCCAGCACCATGACGCCCCACAGGCCGTAGACCACCGAGGGGATCGCAGCGAGCAGGTCGACCAGGTAGCCCAGACCGTTGGCCAGCCGGCGGGGTGCGTAGTGCGAGATGAACAGGGCGATACCGATCGCCACGGGGACTGCCATCGCGAGCGCGGCGAGCGCCGCCAGCACGGTCCCGAAGATGAGTGGGCCCATGACGGACCAGAGCGTCTGCCCCTGGGAGATCCAGCCGACATCCTGCGAGATCGCGGTCCCGGCCTGGAGCGCCGGCAGCGCCCGGATCACCAGGAAAGCCGCCACTGCAGCCAGGACCAGGAGGATCACCAGGCCCGAGGCGACCGCCAGGTAGCGGAACCCGCGGTCGAGCCCGCGGTCGGTCTGCCGAGCACGTCCCGTGGGCGCGAGCTCGGACGCCGGGGTGGGCGTCGGGGTGAGCGTGGGCGATGCCACCGGTCTCTCCTGTCGGTGCGGGGTGGGATGACGGGATACGGCGGGGGCCGGGCCGCAGGTGCGACCCGGCCCCGCCGGGTGGGTCAGCCCTTGGCCGTGATCGAGTCGATCGCCGCCTGGACGTCGGTCCGCAGCGTGTCGGAGATCGGCGCGGAGCCGGCAGCCGTGGCCGCCTGGTCCTGACCGTCAGCGCTCACGGCGTAGCTCGCGTAGCCCTTGACCAGGTCCGCGTCGGCGGCCGTGGCGTAGGTGTCGCAGACCGCCAGGTACGAGACGAGGATCGCCGGGTAGGCGCCCGCGGCCGTGGTCGTGCGGTCGATCTTGATCACGATGTCGTTGTCGGCCCGGCCCTCGGTGTCACGCGAGGAGGCGTCGACGGCAGCGGCAGCGGCCTCGGCCGTCGGTGCGACGAACTCGTCGCCGACCTTGATCGACACCGTTCCGAGGTCGCCCACGGCGGAGGCGTCGGCGTAGCCGATCGTGCCGGTGCCGGCCTCGATGCCCTGGACCACGGCCGAGGTGCCGTTCTGGCCCTGGAACGTGTCCTTGGTGACCGGGAAGGTGTTCGACGCCTCGTAGGTCCACACCGTCGGCGCGGCCTTCGCGAGGTAGTCGGTGAAGTTCTTCGTCGTGCCCGAGTCGTCCGAGCGGTACACCACCGTGATGGCACCGGAGAGCGTGGCGTCCGGGTTGTCGGCGGTGATCTCCGGGTCGTCCCACGTGGTGATGGCGCCGCTGAAGATCTTGGCGACGGTGTCCGCGCTCAGGTTGAGCTCGGTGACACCCGGGATGTTGAAGGTGATCGCGATCGGCGAGATGTAGACCGGCAGGTCGATCGCCTGTCCGCCCTCGCAGACCGTCGAGGAGGTGGCGATCTCGTCGTCGACGCTGAGCGCCGCGTCGGTGCCCGCGAAGGTGAGCGAACCGTCGAGCAGGCCCTTGCGGCCGGCGCCCGAGTCGCTCTTCGTGTAGTTGATCGTGGTGTCGGGGTTCGAGGTCTGGAACCCGGCGATCCACGCCTGCTGAGCCTTGTCCTGGGCGCTGGAGCCGCCACCGTTGAGGGTGCCCGTGAGGGTCGAGGCGGTCTCGTCGCCAGCGCTCGAGGCGGAGGAGTCGCCGGTCGCGTTGTCGGAACCGCAGGCTGCCAGGCTCAGGGCCACCAGGCTCGCGAGGGCCACCGCGGTCGCGGATGCGTGCGTGCGCTTCACTGTTGTCCGTCCTGTCGTTCAACGGGCGCACACGGTTCGGCGCGCCCGTGGTTCACGTTACGAAGGGCAGATGACCGGCCCCCCGGCAGCGGATGAACGCACGGTGAACGCTGGGCGACGAGCGCCCACCTCGGCGCAGCGCCCGCGGCTCAGTCCTCAGGCGCGGCGAGCTTGTAGCCCAGACCGCGGACCGTGGTGAGCAGCGTCGGGTTCGCCGGGTCGACCTCGACCTTCGCGCGCAGCCGCTTGACGTGCACGTCCAGCGTCTTGGTGTCACCGACGTAGTCCGAACCCCAGACCCGGTCGATGAGCTGGGCGCGGGTCAGCACCCGCCCGGAGTTCTCCAGCAGCAGCTCCAGCAGCTCGAACTCCTTGAGCGGCAGCGAGACCCGCTGCCCACGCACCCGGACGGTGTGCCGTTCGACGTCCATCTCGATCGGCCCCAGGGCCAGCACCGTCTCGTCCTGCTCCTCCGGCGCCCGGTCGCTGCCCGACCGACGGCGCAGCACCGCACGGATCCGGGCCAACAGCTCGCGCGAGGAGTACGGCTTGGTCACGTAGTCGTCGGCGCCGAGCTCGAGACCGACCACCTTGTCGATCTCGGTGTCCTTGGCCGTGAGCATGATGACCGGCACATCGCTCACCGCGCGCAGCCGCCGGCACACCTCCGTTCCGGACAGCCCGGGAAGCATGAGGTCGAGCAGCACGATGTCCGCCCCCCCGGCCGCGAACTGGTCGAGGGCCTCCGGCCCGGTCGCCGCCTCGACCACCTCGAAGCCCTCCCGGTTCAGCAGATAGCTCAGCGGGTCGCGGTAGGACTCCTCGTCCTCCACCAGCAGGACGCGTGTCACGCCTGACTCCTCAGGGGCTCGTCGACCACATCGTGCGGTCGGGGGTTCGGGACGGCCTTGTCGGGGCCTTCGGCGCGGGGCAGGCGCAGGGTGAACGTCGAGCCACGTCCCGGCTGGGACCACACCGTGACGTCACCGCCGTGGTCGTTGGCCACGTGCTTGACGATCGACAGGCCCAGACCGGTGCCGCCGGTGTCGCGCGAGCGCGCCGGGTCGACGCGGTAGAAGCGTTCGAACACCCGCTCCTGGACCGCGGGCTCGATGCCGATCCCCTCGTCGACCACCGAGATCTCCACGACATCCCCCGCGAGCGAGACACCCAGGCTCACCCCGGTGTGCTCGGGCGAGTACGCGACGGCGTTGTCGAGCAGGTTGCGCACCGCGGTGACCAGCAAGTTCCGGTCGCCCGAGACCGTCAGACCGCCCACGCCCCCGACCCGCAGCCGGATGTGCTTGGCATCGGCCGCCGTCCGGGCACTGTCCGCAGCCTCGGCGACCACCTGGTCGACATCGACGAGTGTGATCTCGTCGAGGGCGCCGGCGACCTGCAGCCGGGACAGCTCGATGATCTCCATCACCAGCCGGGACAGCCGGGACGCCTCGGTCTGCATCCGCGCGGCGAACCGGCGCACCGCCTCGGGGTCGTCGGCCGCACCCTCGACCGTCTCGGCCAGCAAGGAGAGGGCGCCGACCGGGGTCTTGAGCTCATGCGAGATGTTGACCACGAAGTCCCGGCGGATCGCCTCCAGACGCCTGGCCTGGGTCAGGTCGTCGGCCAGCACCAGCACCAGATCACTCGTCACGGCCGCCACCCGCACGCTGACCCGCAGAGCCGCGGAACTCATCGGGCCGCGCGGCAGGTCCAGCTCGACGTCCTCGATCAGACCGTCCCGGCGCACCTGGTCGACGAGGTCACGCAGGGCCGGGTGCGTGAGCGCACCGTCCCGGACGAGCCCCAGCGCATGTGAGGCGGCGGTGGCCCGCACGACGCGGCCCTCGTTGTCGACGACCATGGCGGCCGAGCGCAGCACGGCCAGGACACGCGCGACACCTGCATCGACGTCCGGAACGGGCTGCGGCGGTAGGGTCCGGCTGCTGTGCTCGCTCCACCGGAAGGCCAGTGCGGAGACCAGCCCGACGAGCAGGCCGACGGCCCCTGCGAGCAGGGGTTCGATGTCAGGCCAGGGTCCCACAGCACCCACAGTAGGCGGCACCCGGGGAACCGGTCCGACCAGCACCACCCGGGAGGAGGAGGAGTTCACGTCCACGCCGTGAGGTGTTCACCTGGACGACGCCCGGGCCGGCCGCAGCACCCCGCAGCGCGGGCTAGAACCGCGGTGGCGCGGCCTACCCCGGAGGCACAGTGTTCACCTGGGCGGGGCCACCCGTTCACCTGAGGATGCGAGGCTGTCCCGGCACCGAGGAGGGGTACATATGCGCGACATTTTCGAGGCCGAGCTGCATCAGCTCGGCGAAGACCTGGTAGCCATGGCAGGCCGGGTCAAGAAGGCGGTCGCCACGGCTGGTGATGCCCTGCTCAGTGGCGACCTGGCCCTGGCCGAGTCCGTCATCGCCGACGACCTGGCCATCGACGACCTGAACCGTGAGCTCGACGAGCGGTGCATCCGCCTGCTCGCCCAGCAGCAGCCGGTCGCGACGGACCTGCGGGTCATCGTCTCGGCACTGCGGATCGCGTCGTCGCTGGAGCGGATGGGCGACCTGGCCCGGCACGTGGCCCAGGTGGCCCGCGGCCGTTACCCCGAGCCGGCGGTGCCCGGCCCGGTCCGCGACACCTTCATCGCGATGGACGCCGCGGCCGTCCGGGTGGCCGAACAGGTGGTGGCACTGCTGTCCACCCGCGACCTGTCGATCGCGGCGGCCGTCGAACGCGATGACGACCTGCTCGACGAGCTGCACGGCTCCACCTTCGCCAGCCAGCTCGGCGGCGAGTGGCAGGGCAGCCCGCAGGAGACCGTCGACGTGACGCTGCTCGCCCGGTACTACGAGCGGTTCGGTGACCACGCGGTGAGCGTCGCCCGCCGGATCGTCTACCTGGTCACGGGCGTCGCGTCCGACGACTCGACCGAACGCACCACCGTCTGAGCCCAGCAGCACCTCCGATGCCGTCGTACCGCTGTCCGGGTGCGGCGGCATCGTGGCGTCCGGGTGCGGCCGGTCGCGCTCGCGGTCGCGGTCGCGGTCGCGCTCGCGGTCGCACCGACGTCACCGCGCGGTCGGATCGGGGCCGGCCCCGACCGGCTGTGGCTCGGCTCAGCGTGGCCCGTCAGGGCCTCCGTACGCCTCGTGGGCTCGTTCCACCGCGGCCTGCGCCGCCGCCGGGTCGAGGTAGCGCCCGGGCCCGAGACGCTGCTCCTCGTCCGGGGTGAAGACCAGTGGCGCCGCCGTGGGGACCTCGACGCGGGCGATCTCGTCGTCCCCGATGCCCTGGAGCACCTTGAGCAGGGCCCGGATCGAGTTGCCGTGGGCGACCACGAGCACCGTGCGCCCGGCCCTCAGATCCGGTTCGATCACCTGGTGCCAGTACGGCATGGCGCGCACCGGGACGTCGGCCAGGCACTCCGCGTGCGGGACCGGCTCACCGGCGTACCTGGGGTCACCGTCCTGCGCATACGGGGACGACGGGTCGAGGGCCGGTGGTCGGACGGCGTACGAACGCCGCCAGGTGGCGAACCGCTCCTCGCCGAACTCCTCGCGGATCTGCTCCTTGCTCTTGCCCTGCAACGCGCCGTAGTGCCGCTCGTTGAGACGCCAGGTGGTGCGCAGCGGCACCCACAGCCGGTTCGCGGCGTCCAGCGTGAGCAGGGTGGTGCCGATCGCCCGGCGCAGCACCGAGGTGTGCGCGACATCCGGCAGCACCCCGGCCTCGCGGAGCAGACGCCCGGCCGCGGTGGCCTCGGCCTCGCCCCTGGCGGACAGCGGCACGTCGAGCCAGCCGGTGAAGACCCCCAGGGCGTTCCCGGAGCTCTCACCGTGACGCAGCAGCACGAGAGTGCCCGTCATGCCCACCTTCCCCGCACATGCCGAGGGCCGGTCGTCGGGTGCACCCGACGACCGGCCCTCCGGACGATCCGCTCAGCCAGGTGGCCTCAGCGGTGCGATCAACGCCCCTGGTTCGCGACCGCCTTGATCGAGGCGGCGGCGGCGTCGGGGTCCAGGTAGGTCCCACCCTTGACCGTGGGCTTGAGATCGGCGCCCAGCTCGTAGACCAGCGGGATGCCGGTCGGGATGTTGATCCCGGCGATGGTCTGGTCGTCGACGTCGTCCAGGTACTTCACGATCGCGCGCAGCGAGTTGCCGTGCGCGGCGACCAGCACCGTCTTGCCCGCGGTCAGGTCGGGGACCAGGTCGGAGTGCCAGTACGGCAGGGCGCGGTCGAGCACCTGCTTGAGGGCCTCGGCGCGCGGGATCGGCTCACCGGCGTAGCGCGGGTCGGTGTCCTGGGAGAACTCGCTGCCCAGCTCGATGTCCGGCGGCGGGACGTCGTAGGAGCGGCCCCACAGCATGAACTGCTCCTCGCCGTACTCGGCCAACGTCTGCTTCTTGTCCTTGCCCTGCAGGGCGCCGTAGTGGCGCTCGTTGAGGCGCCAGCTGCGCTTGACCGGGATCCACAGCCGGTCGGCGGCGTCCAGCGCCAGGTGGCCCGTCCAGATCGCCCGCCGGAGCAGGGAGGTGTGCATGACGTCCGGGGCGATCCCCGCGGCCGTCAGCAGCTCGCCGCCGCGCTTGGCCTCGGCCACGCCCTTGTCCGACAGCGGGACGTCCACCCAGCCGGTGAACAGGTTCTTCGCGTTCCACTCGCTCTCGCCGTGACGGAGCAGCACCAGGGTGTAGGTCATGGGTTCATCCTGCCCGCTGTCCGCTGAGCCTGCCAGGACGTCCGGCCCGCGGTCGCCCCCCACCCCGTGATCCCCACCCCCTCCCCACCCCCGACTCCCCGACTCCCCGACTCCCCCGACTCCCGCGATTCCGAGGCCAGGCAGGGTGGGAACCTGCCCAGCCTCGGAATCGCGGGAGTCGGGGGGTGGGGGGGAGGGGGTGGGGGGTTACTTGGTGGCGTCTGAGGTGAAGTGGAAGGAGGGGGCGGACGGCTTCTCGTGGTGGGGCCAGCGCTGGGTGATGACCTTGGCGCGGGTGTAGAACCGCACGCCCTCGGGGCCGTAGATGTGGCTCTCGCCGAACAGCGAGTCCTTCCAGCC
>JAKLPK010000031.1 GCA_022013895.1 Cellulomonas sp.
GAACCGGGTGACGGCTGCCCGTTCTGCCGCGCCCCCACGCGCGACGATGCGACCGCACTCATCGTGACCCGCGGTGTCGCGGCGTACGTCGTGCTCAACCTGTACCCGTACAACTCGGGGCACCTGCTGGTCTGCCCCTACCGCCACGTCGCCGACTACACCGACCTGACGCCCGCCGAGCGGGTCGAGATCGGCGAGCTGACCGCCACGGCGATGCGGGTCGAGCGCGCTGTGCTCGCCCCGATGGGCTTCAACCTCGGGATGAACCAGGGCGAGGTGGCCGGGGCAGGGATCGCCGCGCACCTGCACCAGCACGTCGTGCCGCGCTGGCGTGGCGACTCGAACTTCCTGCCGATCGTCGCCCAGACCCGGGCCCTCCCGGCCCTGCTGGGCGATACCCGTGAGCGGCTGGCTGCGGCCTGGCCGACGACGGCGTCGACCTCCGAGTCGACCACCGAGGAAGGCTGAACGTGCTCAACGGACTGCGCGGAGCCATGACGCGCCTGTTCACCCCGGTCGCCCGGGTGCTGCTCAGAGCCGGGATCAGCCCGGATGCCGTGACCGTCACCGGAACCGTGGTGGTCGTGGTCACCGCGCTGTGGGCGTTCCCCACCGGGCACCTGTTCATCGGGGCGCTCGTCGTGGCGCTGATGGCCCTCACCGATTCCCTCGACGGTGTGATGGCCCGGCAGGCCGGCCGGACCGGTCCGTGGGGGGCCTTCCTGGACTCCACCCTCGACCGGTTCGCCGACGCCGCCATCTTCGCGGGGCTCGTGCTGTGGTTCGCCGGCGGCGGTGACGACCACCTGGCCCTGGTGCTCGCCCTGGCCTGCCTGGTGCTCGGTTCGATCGTGCCGTACGCCCGGGCCCGCGCCGAGGGCGTCGGGATGACCGCGGCCGTCGGCATCGCCGAACGCGCCGACCGTCTCGTCGTCGTCCTCACGGCCGTCGCGCTGGTCGGGCTGGGACTGCCGTCCGTCGTGCTCACCGTGGCGCTCGGGCTGCTCGCCGTCGCCTCGGCCGTCACGGTCGGCCAGCGCATGGCCACGGTGCACCGGCAGGCGCGTGCCGCCGGGAACCGCCCGTGAACCTCGATACCGGTCGGCTGCTGGGCGTCGCCTGGGACGTCGCCCCCCGGCTCCCCGAGCCATTCGTGCTGGCCGTGATGGCCGCCGCCGCCGATGTCACCTGGCTGGCGCACGGGTCCGGTGTGCGTCGTCTGGAGGCGAACCTGCGCCGGGTGCGCCCCGAGCTGTCGGCCCGCGACCTGCGCCGGCTCTCGCGGCGCGGTATGCGGTCCTACCTGCGCTACTACGCCCAGACCCTCACCTTCGGCAGGCTCACCCCGGCCCAGCTCGACGCACGCGTCCGGGCGAGCAACGACGGATGGATCCGGGCGCGGCAGGCCGCCGGGGAGTCGGTGGTGCTCGCGCTGGCTCACACCGGCAACTGGGACCTGGCCGGGGCCTGGGCCGCGCGACAGATGCCGCCGATCGCCACGGTGGCCGAGAAGCTCGAACCCGAGGAGCTGTTCCAGGCCTTCCTCGCCCTGCGCGAGGGTTTCGGTGTGCGGATCGTGCCGTTGGGCAAGGGTGAGGGCAGCAGCGTCTTCCGCACCCTGGTGCAGATCGTGCACGAAGGGTCGGTGCTGCTGCCCCTGCTCGCCGATCGGGACCTCAGCCGCCACGGCATCGAGGTGGACCTGTTCGGCGAACGCGCCCGGGTGGCTGCCGGTCCCGCGGCTCTGGTGGCCGGCGGCGCGGCGTCGTTGGCGACCGCATCGCTGAGCTACGAACGCCTGACGGGTGAACGACGCCGTGCGGCCGGTACGCGCTGGGGCGTGCACATCGACTTCAGCGATCCGATCGAGGTCGACCCGTCGTCCGCCGGTCGGGAGCGGGTGGTCGCCCTCACGCAGGCGTGGGTGGACCAGGTGGCCGCCGGGATCGCCGCGCACCCGCAGGACTGGCACATGCTGCAGCGGGTGTTCGTCGCCGACCTGGACCCGGATCGGCTGTCCTCCGTCGACGGCCGCGCGGCATGAGCGGGACGACGCGACGGCTGCGGATCGGCATCGTCTGCCCCTACTCCTTCGATGCCCCCGGTGGGGTGCAGTTCCACGCCCGCGACCTCGCCCAGGCGCTCCTCGCGGAGGGGCACCACGTCTCGGTGCTCGCACCGGCCGGCGAGGACACACCGGTGCCGGACTACGTGGTGCCTGCGGGACGGGCGATCCCGGTGCACTACAACGGCTCGGTCGCGCGACTGAGCTTCGGTCCCGTGATGGCGGCGCGGGTGCGCAAATGGCTCGCTGCCGGGCAGTTCGATGTCCTCCACCTGCATGAGCCCGCGGTGCCCAGCCTGTCGATGCTGGCGCTGTGGATCGCCGACGGCCCGGTCGTGGCGACCTTCCACACCGCGCTCACCCGGTCGCGGTCGTTGCAGCTCGCCTACCCGTTCATCCGCCAGCCGCTGGAGAAGATCACGGCCCGGATCGCAGTCTCGGAGGATGCGCGGCGCACGCTCGTCGAGCACCTCGGGGGAGACGCCGTCGTCATCCCCAACGGCGTGTTCGTCGACCAGTTCCGGGGAGCGCCCACGAGGCCGGAGTGGACCGGCACCGCACAGCGCCCGACGGTGGCCTTCCTCGGGCGCCTCGACGAACCGCGCAAGGGGCTCGAGGTGCTGCTCGGTGCGGTCCCGACGCTGCTGGCCACGGTCCCGGGTGCGCGGGTCCTGGTGGCCGGGCGCGGGGAGACCGGTCCGGCGCAGGTCCGCGCGCTGCTGGGCGACGATGCGGATGCGGTGGAGTTCCTCGGGCCGGTCTCGGACGAGGACAAGGCCCGGCTGCTGGCCTCGGTCGACGTCTACTGCGCCCCGCAGACGGGCGGCGAGAGCTTCGGGATCGTGCTCGTCGAGGCCATGTCGGCGGGTTCGTGCGTGGTCGCCTCGGACCTCGGTGCGTTCGCGCGGGTGCTCGACGACGGCGATGCGGGCGTGCTCTTCCCGACGGGCGACTCCGTGCGGCTGGGTGAGACGCTCGCGCGGGTCCTCACCGATGACAGGTTGCGGAACCGGGTGCAGGCCCGGGCGACGCAGGTGGTGGATCGGTACGACTGGTCGGTCGTCGTCCAGCAGGTCGAGGCGGTGTACGAGATCGTGGTCGCAGGTCGGGACGCGCCCGTCGGTGAGGATCCGTCCTCGGTGCGCGATGCGCTGCTGCGTCGGGCGCGGGGTGAGGGTCGATGAGACCGACCGAGGTCCTGGCCCTCGTCACGATCGCGCTCGTGCTGCTGGGCTGGCTGCTGTGGGTCTCGGCCTCACGGCTGGACCGACTGCACCGCAAGGTCGTCTCATCGCGCGCCGTGGTCGACGCCCAGCTGGTGCGCCGGGCGACGGTGGCCGCCGAGCTCGCGGCGTCCGGGCTGCTCGACCCGGTGAGCTCGGTGGTGCTCGGCGAGTCTTCGTGGGCGGCGCTCACCGCGGCCACGACCCCGGTCCCGCCCGAGCTGGCGATCCCGCTGCCCGATCTGGACCCGGTGACGGCGCTGGACCGTGCACGGGCCGAGAGCGAGTTGACGGCGACCCTCTCGGAGGTGCTGGCCGATCCGGCCGAGGTCGAGGCGCTGCGGGCCGAACCTGTCGGAGCCGAGCTGCTCGACGCCCTGGCGGCATCTTGGTACCGCGTCCAGCTGTCGCGCAGGTTCCACAACGAGGCGGTGGCGCAGGCCCAGCGGGTGCGCGCGAGCCGACGCGTGCGGGCGTTCCGGTTGGCCGGTCACGCACCGCTGCCGGTCACGATGGAGCTCGACGACTCGTGGCCGGATGCGCTCGAGGGCTACGGGAGCGGATGAGGCCACGGCTACGATGCAGTGTCGGTGCAGCGCCGCGTCGGCGCAGACCCGCCCCCCGTCCGAGCCCTTGAGGATGACCGTGACCAGCCAGAACCCGCAGAACAGCCCCGTCGTCGGCACCGCGCGCGTCAAGCGCGGGATGGCCGAGATGCTCAAGGGCGGCGTCATCATGGACGTCGTGACGGCCGACCAGGCCAAGATCGCCGAGGACGCCGGTGCGGTGGCCGTCATGGCGCTCGAACGGGTGCCGGCCGACATCCGCGCCCAGGGCGGCGTGGCCCGAATGAGCGACCCCGACCTGATCGACGGCATCATCGCGGCGGTCTCCATCCCGGTGATGGCCAAGGCCCGGATCGGCCACTTCGTCGAGGCCCAGGTGCTGCAGTCCCTGGGTGTCGACTACATCGACGAGTCCGAGGTGCTGACCCCGGCGGACTACTCCCACCACATCGACAAGTGGGCCTTCACGGTGCCCTTCGTCTGCGGTGCGACGAACCTGGGCGAGGCGCTGCGCCGGATCACCGAGGGTGCGGCCATGATCCGCTCCAAGGGCGAGGCCGGCACCGGTGACGTGTCGAACGCGACGACGCATATGCGCCAGATCCGCGACCAGATCCGCAACCTCCAGTCGCTGCCGGAGGACGAGCTGTTCCTGGCTGCCAAGGAGCTGCAGGCCCCGTACGAGCTGGTGGCCGAGGTCGCGAAGGCCGGCAAGCTGCCGGTCGTGCTGTTCACCGCGGGCGGCATCGCCACCCCGGCGGACGCGGCGATGATGCGCCAGCTCGGTGCCGAGGGCGTGTTCGTGGGCTCGGGCATCTTCAAGTCGGGCAACCCCGCCGAGCGGGCGGCCGCGATCGTGAAGGCGACCACCTTCTTCGACGACCCGGACGTCATCGCCAAGGTCTCGCGTGGTCTGGGCGAGGCGATGGTCGGGATCAACGTGGCCGACGTGCCGGTGCCGCACCGGCTCGCCGACCGGGGCTGGTGACCTCGACCGGGCCCGGTCGGGCGGTGGGCGGCACAGGCCGCTCGCACGCCGATGGCGGTGGTCCGGTGCATGCGCTGGGGCCGGAGTGGCGGCGCGGCGATGACGGGATGCTCTTCCGTCACGCCGCGCGCGTCATCTTGCTCGATGAGGACGACCGGCTGCTGCTGATGTGTGGCCATGACGTCGACGCGCCGACGCGCCGCTGGTGGTTCACGGTGGGCGGTGGTCTCGACGGGGGAGAGACCTCACGCGAGGCCGCCCTGCGGGAGGTCCGCGAGGAGACGGGGTTCGTGTTGGGCGCCGAGGATCTCGTCGGACCGGTGTTCACCCGTTCCGCGGTCTTCGACTTCGTCTTCGAGCACTGCCGTCAGGACGAGGACCTCTACCTGGCCCGGGTCGGGGCGGGCGGTGCGGTCTCCCGTGACGGGTGGACGGATCTGGAGCACCAGCTCATCGACGAGCTGCGCTGGTTCGCGCTCGACGAGCTCGAGGCGGTGACGATCGAGGTGTTCCCGGTCGGCCTGGTGGACCTGGTGAGGCCGCTGCTGCGAGGTTGGGACGGGCGCACCCGCCACCTCGACGAGACCGGTGGCTACCGGGAGCGGCCGGGTACCTGAGGTCGGGCGGGCACCTGAGTCCGGGCCGGGAGCTGGGGCCGGACGGACAGCTCGGCCGCCGAGGTGTGCACGGACGGTCGCGTCGGTCGGGGGACGTCCACGAGGAGCAGACCCTGGTGCACCTGGGTGAGCAGCTGCTCGGTGATGATCGGCTGCTCGCGGGTCACAGCCTCGAGCTCGGCGACGAACGCGGCGGCGGGGAGGGTCGGCACGTCCGACACCGTACCGGTGCGATCCGGACGGCAGAGGCGATTGTGGACATGTCGGGCCCGGGTCCTCCGGACGGGTGACCGGCCCGGTGGGACGGGGTGCTGTCGTCCGGCTCCGTGGCGTGCGGCCGTGGGTTGCTACGGTGACTTCTCGTGCCCCAGACCTCCACCTCCGCTCAGCAGATCCCACGCTCAGGCATCCGGACCGTCATGGAGCTGGCGCTCCGTGACCCGCTCGCGCTGCACCTGGAGATCGGCGAACCGGATGCGTACGCACCGTCGCACGCCGTCGAGGCGGCCGCGGCGGCGTGCCGGGCCGGGCTCACCGGCTACACGTCGAGCCAGGGCATGCCCGAGCTGCGTGAGGTGGTCGCGGCGCATGTCGCTGCCACGACGGGCCGCGCGTGCGCACCCGACGACGTGGTGATCACCCACGGTGCGATGAACGGCCTGTCGCTCGCGATGGGCGCGCTGCTGTCACCGGGCGAGGAGGTCCTGCTACCGGACCCCGAGTTCCCGAACTGGCGGATGGCCGCGATGATCGCCGGCGCCCGCGTGGGGAGCTACCCGACGTCGGCCGCGGCCGGCTTCGTTCCTGACCCCGACGTGGTCGAGGCTGCGATCACACCTGCGACCCGCGCGCTGCTGATCTGCTCGCCGAACAACCCGACCGGGGCGGTCTACCCGCCCGAAGTCCTGGAGGCGCTCGTCGAGGTGGCAACCCGCCACGACCTGTGGGTGCTGTCCGACGAGTGCTACGACGCCATCACCTTCGACTCACCGCACGTCTCGCCCCGGACCTTCGACGTGGACGGACGCGTCCTGGTGTTCCGCTCGATGTCCAAGACCTACGCGATGACCGGGTGGCGGCTGGGCTATGCGGCGGTGCCGGACCCGGCCGCGGCCGAGCTCATGGCGCACCTGGCGGAGGGAACCGTCGCATGTGCGTCGACGGTCTCGCAGCATGCCGCGCTGGCGGCGATGACCGGTCCGCAGGACGAGGTCGCGGTCGCCGTGAGGTCCTACCGGGATCGCCGGGACGCCGCCACGGAGCTGCTCGGGCGTCGCGGCGTGACGTGTGTGCGCCCGGCAGGTGCGTTCTACCTCATGGTCGACGTGGAGGACGAGGACACCGACGCATTCGCGCTGCGGCTGCTCGAACGGCGTCATGTCGCGGTGGCGCCGGGCTCGACCTTCGGTCCGGGCGCCGCCGGGATGGTGCGGGTGGCGCTGGCCGCCGAGCGCGGGGAGCTGCTCGACGGGCTCACGCGGCTGGCCGACCAGATCGAGGAGGACCGCGCCGCTCGGCTCGCGTCGGGAGCGGTACCGGCCGGGGACTGGTCACCGCAGCCGACCGGGGTGGCACCGTCCTAGGATCGGCCGTCGTGAACCTGACCGTCGGTGTCCTGGCCTTGCAGGGTGATGTGCGTGAGCACGTCGCCGCCCTGACCTCCGCGGGCGTCCGCGCGGTGCCGGTCCGGCGCGTCAGCGAGCTGGACGGGGTGGACGGGCTCGTCCTTCCCGGTGGCGAGTCGACGACGATCGACAAGCTGCTGCGCGCGTTCGAGCTCTTCGAACCGGTCCGTGCGCGGTTGCGCGCGGGGATGCCGGCCTACGGGTCGTGCGCCGGGATGATCCTGCTGGCGGACCGGGTGCTCGACGCGATCGACGGGCAGCAGACGCTCGGCGGGGTCGACATCACGGTGCGGCGCAACGCGTTCGGCCGGCAGATCGACTCCTTCGAGACCGACCTGGTCGTCGACGGGCTCCCGGAGGACGAGCGGGGTCCGGTGCACGCCGTGTTCATCCGTGCTCCGTGGGTCGAGGAGGTCGGACCGGCCGCCACGGTGCTTGCCCGCGTCGAGAACGGCGCGGCCGCCGGTAGGATCGTGGCGGTGCGCCAGGGGTCGGTGCTGGTGACGTCGTTCCATCCGGAGGTCACGGGCGACGACCGGGTGCACCGCCTGTTCGTGGGCATGGTCCGCGGCAGCCGGTAGAGGAGGCGCCCCGCGTCGGGTGCCCGCAACAGGGACAGACGAGGGAGCTGCGCACCGCATGTCCGGACACTCCAAGTGGGCCACGACCAAGCACAAGAAGGCCCTCATCGACGCGAAGC
>JAKLPK010000032.1 GCA_022013895.1 Cellulomonas sp.
GCCGGACTAGGATCGATGCCGCGTCCGCACGGGGCGCGGCCACCGCGAGCGAAGGACTATTCGTGCTGCGCACCCACACCGCCGGCTCGTTGCGGGCCGAGCACATCGGTTCGACCGTCACCCTCACCGGCTGGGTCGACCGTCGTCGCGACCACGGCGGCGTGGCGTTCGTCGATCTGCGCGACGCCTCGGGCATCGCCCAGGTGGTCGTGCGCGACGAGGCCGTGGCTCACGGGTTGCGCGCCGAGTACGTGCTCCAGGTGACAGGGCCGGTGTCGCGTCGCCCCGCGGGGAACGAGAACCCGAACCTGCCGACGGGTGAGGTCGAGCTGCTGGCCGAGCAGGTCGTGGTGCTCAACGAGTCGGCGCCGCTGCCGTTCCAGGTCTCGTCCTCGCTCGATGAGCCGGTCGGTGAGGAGGCACGCCTCAAATACCGCTACCTCGACCTGCGGCGTCCGGCGCCCGCACATGCGCTGCGGCTGCGGGCCAAGGCCAACCAGGCGGCCCGTGCCGTCCTGGACGCCCAGGACTTCGTCGAGATCGAGACTCCGACGCTCACGCACTCCACGCCCGAGGGCGCCCGGGACTTCGTCGTCCCGGCCCGGTTGTCGCCCGGTTCCTGGTACGCCCTGCCGCAGTCCCCGCAGCTGTTCAAGCAGCTGCTCATGGTCGCCGGGATGGAGCGGTACTACCAGATCGCCCGCTGCTACCGTGACGAGGACTTCCGGGCCGACCGCCAGCCGGAGTTCACCCAGCTCGACATCGAGATGAGCTTCGTCGAGCAGGACGACGTCATCGCTGTCGGTGAGCAGATCGTGCAGTCGCTGTGGCGGCTCATCGACGTGGAGATCCCGACTCCGATCCGGCGGATGACGTTCGCCGAGGCGATGTCCCGGTACGGCTCCGACAAGCCGGACCTGCGGTTCGGGCTCGAGCTCACCGAGCTCACGGAGTACTTCAAGGAGACCCCGTTCCGGGTGTTCCAGGCGCCCTACGTCGGCGCCGTCGTACAGCCGGGTGGGGCGAGCACACCGCGGCGCGGTTTCGACGCCTGGCAGGAGTGGGCCAAGCAGCGTGGTGCGAAGGGCCTGGCCTACGTGACCGTCGCCGAGGACGGGACGCTCGGCGGTCCGGTCGCCAAGAACATCTCCGAGTCCGAACGCGACGGCCTGGCCGCAGCGGTGGGCGCGAACCCCGGTGACGCGGTGTTCTTCGCGGCTGGCAAGGTCTCGGAGGCACGTGCGCTGCTTGGCGCGGCCCGGTTGGAGATCGGCAAGCGGGGCGGGCTCATCGACGAGGACGCCTGGTCGTTCCTCTGGGTGGTCGACGCCCCGTTGTTCAAGCCGACCGGTGAGGACGACGACGTCGCGGTCGGCGCGGGTGCCTGGACCGCGGTGCACCACGCCTTCACCTCGCCGAACCCGGACTGGATCGACCGGTTCGAGACCGACCCGGGCAATGCCTTGGCTTACGCCTACGACATCGTGTGCAACGGCAACGAGATCGGCGGCGGCTCCATCCGTATCCACCGCCGTGACGTGCAGGAACGCGTCTTCGACGTGATGGGGATCGATGCGGAGCAGGCCCAGGAGCAGTTCGGGTTCCTGCTCGGGGCCTTCCAGTTCGGGGCCCCGCCGCACGGCGGGATCGCCTTCGGCTGGGACCGGATCGTCGCCCTGCTCACCAAGGCCGACTCGATCCGGGACGTCATCGCGTTCCCGAAGTCTGGCGGCGGCTACGACCCGCTCACCGGTGCGCCTGCGCCGATCAGCGACCAGCAGCGCCGTGAGGCCGGGGTGGACGCCAAGCCGAAGGTCGTCGCGCCGGCGCCGTGAGCCGGCTCTGACGGCCCTCCTCGATCGCCCCGCCGTTCACCACCTGTCGGGCGGCCTGATGTCGCCGTGCAGGCCGACGTGGGGTCGCGGTGCCTCGTCGAGCTCGGGCACGCCCATGCGGGCGCCCGGCAGGTCCCCATCGCGCAGCGGGTAGGGCCGGGCCCGGTACGAGGTGCGCCACACGGTCACCACGCCCCACCCGGCCAGGATGACGGAGAGCGAGAAGTACAAGAAGACGAACGCGGAGGGTTGCGCCGCCAGCTGTGTCCCGAGCGCCACTGCCGGCAGTGCCAGCACCGCGGTTGCCAAGCGTGCGCGCCAGCGGAGCCGGTGGTAGGCCCGGATGTCGTACGGCAGTCTGCTCGGCACAGCTGTCCCCCTTCCTCGTCCTGATCGGCACCTGCGCCGCGGTTGTTGAGGAGCGGCGTCAGTGCCGCAACGAGACCCGTGCGTGCAGAGCGCGCAGTGGTGCCGGCGCCCACCAGTTGGCGCGGCCGAGCAGTGTCATGGTGGCGGGCACGAGGATCATCCGCACCAGGGTTGCGTCGATGAGGATCGCGATCGCGAGCGCGAACCCGACTTCCTTGATGATGAGCAGCTGGCCCGCCACGAACCCGCCGAACACCACGATGATGATCGCCGCGGCCGAGGTGATGATCCGCGCCGAACGTTGCAGGCCCAGGCGGACGGCCGTCGCATCGTCGTACCCGGCGTGGTGCAGCTCGAGGATGCGCGAGAGCAGGAAGACCTCGTAGTCCATCGCCAGGCCGAACGCGAACGCGATCACCATGGCCAGCACGTAGGTCTCGATGCCGCCGGCGGGGGTGAAGCCGAGCAGCCCGGCCAGGTGCCCGTCCTGGAAGCCCCAGACGAGCACGCCGAGCGAGGCCCCGAGCGACAGCGCGTTGGTGAGCAGCGCCTTGATCCCGATCACGACGGACCCGGTCATGAGGAACAGCAGCACGAGGGTCGCGAGCACGACGATCGCCACGGCCCACCAGAGCCCGGCCTGCAGGGCCTCGACGAAGTCGATCTGGTTCGCGGCCTGGCCCGTGACCCAGATCGTGAAGCCCGGGTCCTCGGCCCGGATCTCGCGGACCACCCCGGCCGCCACATCGTCACCGGGGTCGTTCGTCTCGGCACGGACACCGATCGAGACGTAGTCGCCGACGGCCACCGGGGCGTCGACGCCGGCCACGCCGTCGAGCGTGGCGAGCTCGGTGCCCCAGACGGTCGCCTCGTCGACCGAGGTGCGTGCGACCACGGTGACGGTGGGCGAGGTGGTGGCCGGGAACTGCTCGGCCAGCAGGTCGACGAACTGACGCTGCGTGCTGTTGGCGGGCAGCAGCTCGATCCCGGAGCTGCGCACCTGCAGGTGGGCCACCGGCAGGGCCAGCACGACGAGGACGGCGAGCACCCCGCCGAGCCAGAGCCATGGGCGACGCTGGACCCGGACGGCGAGCCGGTTGAAGACCCCGTCGTCGGTCGAGACGTCGGCGGTGCGGGCCAGGACCGAGCGCAGCACCGGGACCCGTGAGAGCAGCCCGGGTCGGTACAGCCGTCGTCCGCTCAGGGCGAGCAGTGCGGGGACCAGGGTGAGCGCGGTGGCCAGGGCGACCAGCACCACGCCGACACCGGCGGCACCCACGGCACGCAGGATCGAGGGTCGGAACACCAGGAGTCCGCTGATGGACACCGCGACCGTCACGGCCGAGAAGGTCACGGTCCGACCCGCCGTGGCCACGGTGGTCTCGACCGCCTGGGCCACAGCGCCGTCCCCGCGCCGGCGACGGGCCCGGGCACCGCCGTCCCCGCCGTCGAGGATCGCGTGCAGCTCCTCGCGGTAGCGCGACACCATGAGCAGGCCGTAGTCGATCGACAGCCCGAGCCCGAGCACCGTGACGACGTTGACGACGGCGGAGTCCACATCCATGAGGTAGGTCAGACCGAGCAGGGTCGCCAGCCCGCCGGCGATGGAGGCGAGCGCGCCCGCCATCGGCATGGCCGCGGCGAGGAACCCGCCGAACACCGCGATCATCACCAGGAGCGCGATCGGCAGCGCGATCCGTTCACCGGTGGTGAGGTCCTCGCGCACCTGGTCGGTGACGGCACTGACGATCAACGAGGACGAGCCGACGACACCTTCGACGTCCGGGGCCAGCGTGCGCAGCTCGTCGGGGACGGCGTCGAGCCGCTCGGTGACAGCGTCGAGCGCGACGTCGTGCTCGGTGTCGGACAGTGTCGGGTCGAGCTCGGCCACGAGCAGGAAGCCGTTGCCGTCGGCGGCCAGCAGAGGCTGCGCGGCCGGGTTCGACGTGCCGCCCGGGAGGGCCAGCGGATCGACCACCGAGACCACGCCGTCGATGCCCGCCAGATCACTGCGCAGCGGCAGGAGCGTCTCGTCGAGGGCCTCGGTGTCGGGGTCGATCCCGGTGAGCGCGATCGTGACGCTCTCGCCGACGTCGCTGGCCGCGTCGAGGATCTGCTCGCCCTGCTCGCTCTGCGAACCGGGGACCTGGGGCTGACCCGTGGTGACCCGGTCGAAGACGTTCTCGCCGTGCAGACCGAGGGCCGCGAGCGCGTAGCCGGCGAGGACCAGCACGACCCAGACGCCGATGACGGCGAGGGGTCGTCGTGCCGCGAGGCGGCCCAGCGATCGGAACACCGGCGCATCGTTGCACGTCGAAGGCCTCGTCCGCGCCCCGGTCGGGGGATGCGTAGGCTCGGCGCGTGGACCTGTTCGATGCCCTCGGAGCGACTGACCGGGGCACCCCGGCGCCTGTCGAGGGTGCCCCGCTCGCGGTGCGGATGCGCCCGCGCTCGTTGGCCGAGGTCACCGGCCAGGACCATCTTCTGGGCCCGGGCTCACCGCTGCGCAGGCTGGTCGAGCCGCCCGAGGGGTCGGGTGTGCCGCCGTCGTCGGTGGTGCTGTGGGGTCCGCCGGGCACCGGCAAGACGACCCTCGCCTATCTCGTGGCGACCAGCTCGCGGCGCCGGTTCGTGGAGCTGTCGGCGGTCACGGCCGGGGTCAAGGAGGTGCGCGCGGCGATCGAGGACGCCCGGCGCCGGTTGGCCGGGGGCGGTCAGGAGACGGTGCTGTTCATCGACGAGGTGCACCGGTTCAGCCGCACCCAGCAGGACGCCCTGCTGCCGGCGGTGGAGAACCGCTGGGTGACGTTGATCGCCGCCACCACGGAGAACCCGTCGTTCTCGGTCAACGCGCCGCTGCTGTCGCGTTCGCTGCTGGCGACCCTGCACCCGCTCAGCGAGGGGGACGTGGCTGTCCTGGTGCTGCGGGCGGCCCACGACGAACGGGGCCTTGCGGGGAGTCCGATGCCGTCCGACGAGGCCGTCGCGGCGATCGTGCGACTGGCCGGAGGTGATGCGCGCAAGGCGCTGACGCTGCTGGAGGCCGCGGCCGGCGTGGTGCAGGACGAGGGGGTCGGTGCGGGTGGCCCGGGCACCATCGAACCGGCCGATGTGGAACGCGCGGCCGATTCCGCCGTGGTGCGCTACGACCGGGCCGGGGACCAGCACTACGACGTGATCAGCGCGTTCATCAAGTCGATGCGGGGTTCGGACGTCGACGCCTCGCTGCACTACCTGGCACGGATGGTGGCCGCGGGGGAGGACCCCCGGTTCATCGCGCGGCGGCTCGTGATCGCGGCTGCCGAGGATGTCGGGATGGCCGATCCGTCGGCCCTGCAGACAGCCGTGGCGGCTGCGCAGGCGGTCGCCTTCATCGGGATGCCCGAGGCGCGCATCGTGCTGGCCGAGGCGGTGGTGTACCTGGCGACGGCCCCGAAGTCGAACGCCGCCTACGTGGGGATCGACCGTGCGCTGGCCGATGTGCGGGCGGGCCGGATCGGCACGGTCCCGGCGCATCTGCGCGACGCCCACTATGCGGGGGCCGGCGACCTGGGGCATGGCCGCGGCTACCTTTACGCGCATGACGAGCCACATGCGGTGGCCGCCCAGCAGTACCTGCCGGACGAGCTGGTCGGCACGCGCTACTACGAGCCGACCGGACGTGGCTACGAGCATCAGGTGGCCGAACGGCTCGAGCGCATCCGCGGCCTGCTCGACCCGGGTGCCGCGCCGCGGACCTGAGAGCAGCCCTGGTCGGGTAGCATGGTCAGGTTCGTCGTCCGATGCGTGCGTGAGTGCGTGCACCGGATGGCGCCACCTGGGGTCCTAGCCGCGCAGTCCTGCGCACCGATGGTCGGCCCCACGCCCCTCCGCAGATGCCGGTGGGGTGTGACGTGAACACGACAGGAAGAGAACCGCACAGATGACGAGTGTCACCCGCTCGCGCCGCCAGGTCCGCCTGAGCCGCGCACTGGGCCTGGCCCTGACGCCCAAGGCTGTCAAGCACTTCGAGAAGCGGCCGTACCCGCCCGGTGAGCACGGTCGTGCGCGTCGTCGCACCGAGTCGGACTACGCCGTCCGGCTGCGCGAGAAGCAGCGGCTGCGCGCCCAGTACGCGCTGCGCGAGAAGCAGATGGCCCGGGCCTACGAGAGCGCCCGCAAGGCCCCGGGTCTGACCGGTGAGGCCCTGGTCGAGGACCTCGAGACCCGACTGGACGCCCTGGTGCTGCGCGCCGGGTTCGCCCGCACCATCCTGCAGGCCCGTCAGGCCGTGACCCACCGTCACGTGATGGTCGACGGCAAGATCGTCGACCGCCCGTCGTTCCGCGTGGGCGAGGGCCAGACGCTCCAGATCAAGCCCAAGAGCCAGGCCACGACGCCGTTCCAGGTGGCGGCCGCCGGTGCGCACCGCGACGTGCTGCCGACCGTGCCCGGCTACCTCGACGTCCAGCTCGAGAAGCTCTCCGCGGTGCTGACCCGTCGGCCGAAGCGCGCCGAGATCCCGGTCACCTGCGAGGTCCAGCTGGTCGTGGAGTTCTACGCCCGCTGATCCCACGTCGAACGCCCCGTCGCACCCGTGCGGCGGGGCGTTCGTGCTCGTCGGCTGCTTGTAGGGTCGTGGGGTGCCCGTCGTGGGTGCACCCGATGAGACAGGAGGACGCCCATGTCCGGTGGCGACATCGCCGGGTTGATCGC
>JAKLPK010000270.1 GCA_022013895.1 Cellulomonas sp.
CCCGCCGGCTCGCCCCGCTGGCTTGCCCCGCTGGCTTGCCCCGCTGGCTTGCCCCGCTGGCTTGCCCCGCTGGCTTGCGCCGCCGGCTCGCCCCGCTGGCTTGCCCCGCTGGCTTGCCCCGCTGGCTTGCGCCGCCGGCTCGCCCCGCTGGCTCGCACCGCTGGCCGAACCTCGGCGCGGTTTGTGCTCACCCTGCGGGGGCCCGCCCGCTCTGTCTGCTCCGGTCTGGTCCCGGGAGTGCCGGCAACTGGTCACTTCGGTCGGCGACACGCCGGCCCCGGCTCTCCCAAGTGCCCACTCGCCGATGGTCCCGGGCGGCCCGGCTCTGCCCGCCCGGCCACCCGGCTCCGCCCGGCACCGCCCACCCGCCGGCCCACCCACCGGCCCATCCGCCCCCACCCCCGCCCCACCAGCCATGTGCGCGTCACCCCCCGCACGGGCCATGCTGGACCCATGCTGGTTGCCTTCTCCGTGTCTCCGCTGGGTTCCTCCGAGTCGGTGGCCGACGCCGTCGCCGATGCCGTGCGCATCGTGCGGGAGTCGGGTCTGCCGAACCGGACGGACGCCATGTTCACCACGATCGAGGGCGAGTGGGACGAGGTGATGGATGTGGTGCGACGGGCCACCGAGGCTGTCGGTGCCTATGCCGGCCGGGTCAGCCTGGTGCTCAAGGCCGACATCCGGCCGGGCCACACGGGTGAGCTCGATGGCAAGGTCGCTCGCGTCGAGGCGCGGTTGGCCGGGGGCTGATCGGCGGCCCGTTCCGCCATCTGGGGGAGGTTCGTTCAGCCGCACGGGTGAATCGGGCATCTGGGGCATATCGACCTACGCTCAGGCGGCGGAATGCGCCTGTTTCTGCGTGAGAAGGTGATCCCGCTCCTCGGAGGCGACGCCTCCGTCCTGTGCGCGGAAAGGGCCGGGATGCCCCTGTTCGAGGTCGGTGACGGACGGGCGCGCGTCGTGCAGCCTGCCCGTCCTGGGGCCGACTCGTTCGCGACGGAGGTTGCCGCGATCCTCGCTCAGCACCTCGACGTGGTGCTGGGCGAACCTGTGCTCGTGGTGCACCTGCGGTCGGGGGGTCCTCGGACCGAGCTGCCCGACGTCGTGGCGATCGACGTCCATCGCAGCCCGGTGGTCGTCGATGTGGTGCCGGTGCTCGACGAGTCGGCGCTCATGGCCACGTTGCAGCGGGCCGGTGGCGTGGCCCGGCTCAGCCGACGGGATGTCGCGCACCTGTTCCATCCCCAGACGCCGGACCGGTTCGATGCTGCCGTCCGCGAGTTCCTGGAGTCGGTCTCGTTGTCGGCGTGCGAGCCGTCGCGTCCGGGGATGCGGGTGGTGCTGCTGTGCGAGCAGATCGCGCCCGAGGCGGTCGACACACTGGCCTTCTGGCGCGCCCGGGGCCGCCTCGACGTGGTTCTCGTGGGTGCTGTGCTGGGGGAGGACGGGCGACGACTGCTCACGGTGGAGACGCTCGCCGACCTCGGTGCCCTCGCCTCGGCTGCGACCCGCGGCGCTGTCGCCCACGTCAACGGCGCGGTCCGTACCGGGTCCAACGGTGCCATCCCGATCGACGTGACCCAGTCCTTGCCGATCGTGACGGCCCGGGACCTGGATGCGCTGCACGCGGTGATCGGGTTCGAGGCGGACGAGCGGTCGGGCCATGAGCCGGACGAGCGATCAGTCTCCCCCAGGTTCGCGAACCCGGTGCTGGTGGCCCCCCGCGGGGCGTCGGCCGTGGTTGCCGGGGGGAGCGCATCGGCCACCGCACCCACACCGGCCCGTGGCGGTCCGACCGCAGCCCACTCGTCCGCCACCGGCAAGGTGTCGCGGTCGAACCCCCCCGTGCTGCTCCCGCCGCCGCCGGGTCCTGGTCAGCACCGCCCCAGCGAACCGGTTCGCCCGTCCGGGGCCGGACTGCTGCCCGGTCCGCCGTGGTCGACGGACCGCGAGCACTCGGTCTCGGCGCTGCGCGCACGTGAGACCCCGGGTGAACCGCCGACGACGCGCCCCTACGTCATCGTCCCGCCACCCCCGCCGCCACCGGTTCGCCCGGCACCGGACGGCCCGCCGCAGCATCCGGCCACACCCCGCCCCGCCGACCCGCGGGCCGCCAGCCGCCCCGCCGACCCCACGCCCGCCGTGGTGCGGGGCACCGGCGACCGGGTCCCGACCGAGCTCCCGGAGCCGCACCCGCAGCTGCGCACCCTCGCCGAGGCGACCAGTGCACCGGCGGCCCTCGTGTGGCACCGCCGTCGTCGCGGGCAGCGGCTCGCCGCATGGTTGCGGGCGGACGGTCTGCTCGCGTTGTCGAGCGGGGAGCTGTTCGCCGACCCGTCCCGGGCGGCGGCGGTGGCGGCCGGGATCGACGGGGAGGTCGACGGCTGGCGGGCGTGGCGGTTCGGCGAGGCCGGCCCGACGCTGGAGGAGGCCGTCGCCCTCGTCGAAGGCTGAGCGCCTGCTCAACCCCAGCCGTACCCCGCGAGCCAGCGGTCGAGCTCGGCGTAGTAGCGGTGACGCGCGGCCGGTGCGGACAGGGTCAGGTCGTGCATCCCGTCGGCGATCCGCACGACGGTGACGACGGGTCCGAGGTGCACCGCGCGCCGGACGACGGCCTCGACGTCGATGACGACGTCGGCGGTGCGCATCTCCTCGCTCCAGCGCGCGCTGATGAGGGTGCGCGCCGAGGCCCCCAGCATGACCGGGACCTCGATCGCGAGGCCTCGGGCGACGGTCGCGTGCCCCTGGACGATGGCGTTGAGCCAGCCGGCCCGCACCGGGAAGGCCGGGGTGGGCCGCCAGCGCTCGTCATAGGTCCACTCGCCGCCGGTGGCGGGTTGCAGCGTGCGGGACCAGTAGCCGGGGTCGACGTTCGGCAGCGCGGTCTTGGGCCCGAACCGCGCGAGCTGGGCGATGGCTGGGGCGGACACCGTGCGCACGATGGACGAGCCCTGGAGCTCGAGCCACGGCGAGTTCAGCACGAGGCCGCTCACCCGGCCGGGGTGCCGGTCGGCCCACAGGCAGGCGATGAGCCCGCCCGTCGAGTGGCCCATGAGCAACGTGCGCCCGGCGTGCCCGTGCTCGGCGTCGATGACGGCGAGCGCGGCGGCGAGGTCGGTGTCGTACACGGTGAGGTCGTCGGTGTAGCCGGGGGTCTGGTGCTCGCGCAGGCTGCGGCCGTACTTGCGCAGGTCGAGGGCGTAGAACGCGACGCCCTGGCCGGTCCAGTAGCGGGCCAGGGCGGTCTGGAAGAAGTAGTCGGACCAGCCGTGCAGGTAGAGCACGGCCCGGGCCGGCCGGATCGGTTCGTCGGCCCGCGGCAGCGCGCGCACGAGGGTGGCGACCACGGCCCCTTCGTCATCGTCCGGCAGCGGCAGGGTGAGCGCCTCGAAACCGTCGCCCAGGACGTCCGGCTGCCAGTCCATCAGGGTTCGACGACGATCTTGCCGAACCCGTCCCCGGCGGCCAGGGCCGCGAACGCCTCGTGGGCGCGGGTCAGCGGGAACCGTCGGTCGATGACGGGTTCGATCCCGGCCCGGTCGAGGAACGTGAGCACCAGCCCGAGCTCGTCCCGGGTGCCCATGGTGGCGCCCACCACGGTGATCTCGGTGAAGAAGATCCGGCTGATCTCCATGGCCGACGGGTCACCCGTGGTGGCGCCGGCCACGACGATGGTGCCGCCGGGACGCACCGAGCGCACCGAGTGCGACCAGGTCGCGGCGCCGACGGTCTCGATCACCAGGTCGACCCGCCCGATGCGGGTGCCCGGCTCGACGGCCTGGGCGGCCCCGAGCTGCAGGGCGCGTTCGCGTTTGGCCGCCGATCGGCTGGTGACGACGACCTCGAGCCCGGCGTGCGCGGCGAGCACGACGGCCGCGCTCGACACCCCACCGCCCGCGCCCTGGATGAGCACCCGCTGGCCCGGCGTCGCCCGCCCGGACCGGAACAGCATCCGGTAGGCGGTGAGGTAGGCGGTGGGGACGCACGAGGCCTGGGCGAACCCCATCCCGGCCGGTTTGTCGACGAGGTTGACGGTGGGTACGGCGACCTGCTGGGCGAGCGTGCCCGGGTACCGCTCGGACAGGATGCTGCGCGGCAGGTCGGTGCCAGGCAGCCCGCCGATGACGGCGTGCACCACGACCTCGCGCCCGTCGGCGGTCACCCCGGCGGCATCGGTGCCCAGCACCATGGGCAGCCGGTCGGTGCCGAGCCCGACACCGCGCAGCGACCACAGGTCGTGATGGTTGAGCGTGGCGGCGCGGACGTCGACGACGGTCCAGCCGGGCTCGGCCTGCGGGGCTGGGAGCTCACCGACGACGAGGCCGCCCAACGGGTTGTCGGAGGACAGGCCGGCGGCGTAGGCGGTGAGCATGGGACGACGCTAGCCGGGCTAGAGCACGGGGAGCATGCGCCCCAGGTCCGGGACGGCGTCGGAGGGGGAGCGGGCCCGCAGCCCCCGCGCGAGCAGGTCGACGTCGTAGGGGCTGCGACCGGCCGCCAGGCGCACCCAGGTCCGGGCGTCGGCCACCTCGAGGTCGGCGCCGACCCGGGCCCGGATGATGTCGAGCAGGGCCTCGGCCACGAACCGCAGCGCCTCGGGGTCGACGGGGTCGGGCGCCGCATCGGCCCCGCGCACCCGGCGCACCGAGCGCAGCAGGTCGTCACCGTGCACGACGAGCTCGACGAGCCGTGAGGTGACCATCGTGCTCAGCAGCACGGGTGCCCGTCGGGCCTGCACCACGACGTCCTGCGGGCCGAGCCGGTCGAGGGTCGCGAATGCGGCGGCGGCGCTGGAGTCGACGTAGCGCAGCGGGTCGGCGGCGTACCGGACGGCGAGCTCGTGCGTCGTGTCGGCGATGTCCTGCGCGCGCCCGGGGTAGCTGCCGAGGTACTCGGCGAACGTGACGGGCACCGTGCCGGAGGGTGCGGGGGTGCACACCGCGAGTGCCTCCATGGCCCGGCCCAGATGCGCGACGAGGTCGACCGTGGTCCAGCCGTCGAGCACCGACGGCTGTCCGCCGAGGTCGGGGTCGACCGTAGCGCCGACCCAGGCGCGCAACCGTCGCCACTGGGTGCTGAAGGCAGTGGTGACCTGCGCCAGATCCGTTGATGAGGTGCTCATGGGCTCATGATGACAAATCGGGCCGAGCCGGGCGGTGTCGGTCCAGCCGCCCGCGCCACCCGTCCGTCCACCCGGGACGCTCACCCGTCCAGCGCACCAGCCACGCTTCGCCCGGGTGATTAGCCGGCCGGGTCTCCCCGTCCGCCCGCACCGGCACGTAGCGTGGAAAGGCCCGGCGACCTGAGGGGGACGAGTGCACCCGGTGCCTTCCGCACCCGAGCGATCGGGGAGCGGGCCATCCCGCCTGCTCGCCGTCGCCCTGTGGCTCAGCTCGCTGCTGGGAGCCCTGGCGGCGATCGACCCGGCGACGATGCGACCCGGCGCGTGGACCGCAGCGTTCCTGTCCCTGATCCCGATCGCGGCGGTCCTCGGCGTCCTGGTCTGGTTCCGGGGTGCACGGTGGAACCAGCCGCAGATGGCGGCGGTGCTCGTCCTGCTCGACGCGCTGGTCGTGGTGAGCGTGCTCGGCAACATCGAACGCCGAGATGCTGCGATCAACCTGTTCCTGCTCATGCCGCCGGCCCTGTACGCGGCGGCGACGTTGTCGCGACGGCTGGTCCGGGCCCACGAGGTGGTGCTCGTCGTGGCCTGCGCCGCGGCGATCGGCTCCGGGCTCGACCCGGTGCTGTCGATCGCGACCACGAGCCTGATCCCGCTCACGGGTCTGCTCACGGCCTCCGAGATGGTGCTGCACCAGCGCCGGTCGCTCGAGCAGGCGCTGGACGAGGTCCACACCCTCTCGATCACCGATCCGCTCACAGGGCTGCTGAACCGGCGCGGGCTGCATCGGGGCCTGGCCGACGTGGTCCTCACCGGTGAGAGCGCCGTGCTGCTGCTGGACATCGACCGTTTCAAGGCGGTCAACGACCAGCACGGCCATGCGGTCGGTGACGAGGTGCTCGTCGCCCTCGCCCAGGGGCTGCGTGCGGCCCTGCACCCGGGTGACCTGGTGGCCAGGACGGGCGGCGAGGAGTTCCTGGTGCTCGTCCGGCACACCGGCCCGGACCTCAACGCCCGCGCGGAGCACCTGCGCGACAGCGTCCGCCGTGTGCTCGCGCGGTGGGGGTGCACGGTGAGCCTGGGTGCCGCGCGCATCGTCCCGACGGTCGATCCGACGACGGACCTGGCCGAGGCGACCGATCGCGCCGATCGGGCGCTCTACACGGCGAAGGCCTCCGGTCGCGACCGGACCGCGGTCGACTGCGCGTCCGCCTGAACCCGCGCACGCGGGGCCGAGGCTGCGCGTGCCCTGCGTGTGGCGGGGCCGGCCGGCTCAGCGCGCGGTGCGTCGGCTCGGTGCCCGGTCGGCGAGGAAGTCGCTCACCATGGCCGAGACCTGGTCGTGCTCGATGAGGAACCCGTCGTGCCCGAACGGGGACCGGACCACCCGGACCGGACCGCTGCGCGGGATGCCGGCAGCGATCCGCTCGGACTGCTCACGGGTGAACAGCCGGTCGGAGTCCACCGCGATGACCAGGGCGCGGGCGGTGATGGTGGCCAGTGCCGCATCGACCCCGCCCCGGTCGCGGCCCAGGTCGTGGGTGATCATCGACCGGGTGAGCACGACGTAGCTGTTGGCGTCGAACCTGCGGGCGAGCTTGTCGCCGTGGTGGTCGAGGTACGACTGGACGGCGAACCGGCCGCCTTCGAGCGGTTCCTCGCCGCCCTGCGGGATCCGGCCGAACCGCTGGTCGAGCTCATCGGCCGACCGGTACGTCTGGTGGGCGATCTGCCGGGCCAGGCCGAGCCCCCGGTGGGGTCCCTCGCCGTCCTGCGCGTCGTAGTAGTCGCCGTCGGCGTAGGCCGGGTCCGCCGTGATCGCGGCGAGCTGGGTGTGGAACGAGGCGATCTGGTCGCCCGAGGTGGCCGCGCAGGTTGCGATCGCGGCGACCCGGTCCACCCGTTCGGGTGCAGTGGCGGCCCACTCCAGGGCCCGCTGGCCGCCCATCGACGCCCCGATGACGAGGGTGAAGCGGCCGATCCTGAGGTGGTCGGCGAGCTTGAGCTCGGCCTCGACCTGGTCGCGCACGGTGAGCAGCGGGAACCTGGCACCCCACGGGCGCCCGTCGGGGGCGGGGGAGGCGGGGCCGGTCGAGCCCTGGCAGCCGCCGAGCACGTTGGCGGCGACCACGAAGTACCGGTCGGTGTCGATCGCCGCACCGGGGCCGACGATCTCGTTCCACCAGCCGGCGGTCGGGTGACCGGGCTCGACGGGGCCGGTGACGTGCGAGTCCCCGGTGAGGGCGTGCAGCACGAGGACCGCGTTGTCGCGGTCGGCGCTCAGCGTGCCCCATGTCTCGTAGGCGAGCCGGGCCGCGGGCAGCCGTTCGCCGGACTCGAGCTCCAGGGTGCCGAGGTCGAGGAACTGACGGCGTCCGGCGGTGTCACCGTCGCGCCAGGCGGCGGTCACCGGGACCGGGGCCCGGTCGGGCGGGGCCTGCCGGCTCGGACGTTCGTGCGCGGGCACGGCGTGGCCGCCCAACGTCGCGGGGCGTCGCCGGACGACCGGGAGCTCCACCGACGTCTCATCGTGCACGGGGTCGAGGCTACGGGACGGGCCTGGGTGCCCGCCGTCGGAGGCCTGCGTCCCGCGGCCCGTCCCGTAGCTCATTGCTCACGCCTCCTTGGCGGCGCGGAAGCCCGCGTCCAGGTCGGCGAGGATGTCGTCGATGTGCTCGATGCCCACGGCCAGCCGGACCAGGCCCGGTGTGACCCCGGACAGCGCCTGCTCCTCAGGTGTGAGCTGGGAGTGCGTCGTCGACGCGGGGTGGATCACGAGTGAGCGCACGTCGCCGATGTTCGCGACGTTGGAGTGCAGCTCGAGCGCCGAGACGAACGCCTGACCGGCCTGCGTCCCGCCGGGGAGCTCGAACGCGAGCACCGCGCCGCCACCCTGGGGGGCGTACTTGAGCTGGTTGGCGTGCCACGGGCTGGACTCGAGCCCGGCGTAGTGCACGAAGTTGACGTCGTCGCGTGCCTCGAGCCACTCGGCGACCTTCTGCGCGTTCTCGACATGCCGTTCGACGCGCAGCGACAGCGTCTCGATGCCCTGGGCGATCAACCAGGCGTTGAACGGGCTGATCGCCGCGCCGAGGTCACGCAGCAGCTGCACGCGGGCCTTGAGGATGAAGGACAGGTTGACGCCGAACGCGCCGCCCACACCCAGGTCCCGGGCGAACACGAGACCGTTGTACGACGGGTCCGGGGTGTTGTAGTTGGGGTAGCGCGCCGGGTCCTGCGCGAAGTCGAAGGTGCCGCCGTCGACGATCACGCCGCCGATGGCCGAGCCGTGGCCGCCGAGGTACTTGGTGGCCGAGTGCACGACGATGTCGGCACCCCACTTCAGCGGGTTCACCAGGTATGGGGTCGCGACCGTGTTGTCGACGACGAGCGGCACCCCCACCTCGTGCGCGACGGCCGCGACGGTCTCGATGTCGAGCACATCGCCCTTCGGGTTCGGGATGGTCTCGCCGTAGAACAGCTTGGTGTTGGGGCGGACGGCGTCGCGCCAGGCCTGCGGGTCGTGCGGGTCGGTGACGAACGTGGTCTCGACGCCGAGCTTGGGCAACGTGTAGTGCAGCAGGTTGTAGGTGCCGCCGTACAGCGACGGGCTGGCGACGACGTGGTCACCAGCCTCGGCGATGTTGAGGACGGCGATCGTCTCGGCGGCCTGGCCGCTGGCGACCAGCAGGGCCCCGACGCCGCCCTCGAGGCTGGCGACCCGGTTCTCGACGACCTCCTGGGTGGGGTTCGTGATCCGGGTGTAGATCGGGCCGAGCTCCTTGAGCGCGAACCGGTCGGCGGCCTGCTGGGCGTTGTCGAAGACGAAGGACGTCGTCTGGTAGATCGGAAGGGAGCGGGCGCCGGTCGTGGGGTCCGGCACCTGGCCCGCGTGGATCTGGCGGGTCTCGAAGCTCCAGCTCTCGTTGCTCATCTGATGACTCCTGGTCGGGAGGCGGGACACGGGTGCGGATGCGGACCGTGCCTGGGGAGGGCCTCCTGCAACGGAGCTGTGCAGCCGACAGCCGGCCTCTGCAGGAGGCGGGGGTGTGGCGCACGGTCGAGCGTGGAGCTCGAGGCGGACCGAGGGGTCCGCGGGCACAGCCGAGCGTGCGCTGGTCAGCGACACATTCGGCAGGTCATGGGTCAGAGGGTAGGTCAGGGCGTCCGCGCCTCGACATCCCCGTCTCGCCCGTTGAGACGAATATGTCCGCCCAAGGGGAGCTCTGCCGGGTTTCGCCGCATTCTCGAGGGTTCGTCGACAAATGACATCCGTGTCATTTCTGGTGCTCGTGTGACAGGAGTTCACTGGAGTGACAAATGTGGGTAGCGTTCCCAGCGACCGGTGACTTCAGATCCGTTCCCCGGAGGTCGATGGGATCGGGGAGCGCACCACGTCCCGCGAGCACGTCCGGCCGGAGAGGAACGAGAACCTGATGCCCCGATCGGCCGCCCATGGTCTCGCCGGGCTGCGCCGCGCCGGCGGGCGCTCGTTCACGGCCGTGGTCGCCGCGGCGGCCGCGCTCGTCCTCGCCTCCGCACCGGCCCTGGCCGACAACGACAACCCGACCGACCAGGACGTGGCGAAGGCCAAGGCCGCGGTCGAGTCCGCGAGCTCCTCGGTCGCCGCGATGGAGGTCACGCTCGCCCAGCTGTCGGCCGCCGACGACGCGGCGCAGATCAAGCTCCAGCAAGCCGGTGAGGCGTACTCGCAGGCCCAGGACGCGGCCGACACGGCCACCGCCGCCGCACAGCGCGCAGCCGAGCAGTCGGCCGCGGCCGATGAGTCCGCCGCAGCCGCACGCCGCACCCTGGTGGCGCTCGCCCGCGAGATGGCCCGCACCGGTGGATCGTCCGAGGCGCTCGAGTCCTTCCTGTCCGCCGACGGGTTCTCCGATGTGGCCGAGCGCACCAGCCAGCTCGACCAGGTCACCGGCAAGGCCGACCAGGCCGTCCAGGAGTACCGGGCCGCCCAGCTCGTGGCGCACACCATGGACGAGCGGGCCACCACCGCGGCGGCCGCTGCGGTGACCGCGAGCGATGCGGCCGCCACCGCGCTGGCCGCGGCGCAGCAGCTGCAGACCGAGACGGCGGCCCAGGTCGCTGCGGCCGACGCCCAGCGCCAGCAGCTCGTGGTCCAGCTCGCCGCCGCGAGGGCCACCAGCGTCGAGGTCGAGCAGCAGCGGCAGGCGCAGATCGAGGCCCAGCGCCAGGCGGCGGCGCAGGCCGCTGCGCAGAAGGCGTCGCAGGAGGCCGCTGCCCGTCAGGCCGCTGCTGCGGCGGCGTCCGCGGGTACGAAGTCCGGGGGTTCGGGCTCCTCGACGTCCTCGGGTTCCGGGTCCTCGTCCGGCTCGTCGTCCTCGGGTTCCGGGTCCTCCTCGTCCGGCTCGTCCTCCGGCTCCTCAGGTTCGGGCTCCTCAGGCTCCGGCTCCACCTCCTCGGGCGGCTCGTCCTCGGGTTCGTCCAGCGCCGGCGAGGGGGCCGTGGCCTGGGCCAGGGCTCAGGTCGGTGCCGCCTATCTGTGGGGGGCCTCGGGGCCCGAGGCGTTCGACTGCTCGGGTCTGACCATGAAGGCATGGGCGTCGCAGGGCGTCTCGCTCCCGCACAGCTCCGCCGCCCAGTACAAGCGGGTCGCCAAGATCAGCACCTCCGAGCTGCGCCCGGGTGACCTGCTCTTCTGGGCCTCTGACACCAGTGACGCCAGCACCATCTACCACGTGGCGATGTGGGTCGGCGGCGGGCTGATCGTCGAGGCGCCGGTCGCCGGGCTCCCGGTCCGGGTGACCGCCATGCGCTGGGGCGGCACGATGCCGTTCGCCGGCCGGCCCTGAGTCCTGGGGCAGCCGGCGCACCGCCGGGCACCTCCGCCGACGCCCTCCACCCGGGCCCTCCGCCTCCCGGGTCGCGCCTGTGAACTTCCACCCGGGCCCCGCCTGGGACCTCCACCTCTCGATCCCCCGTGACGGGACGACGAGAGTGGAGTCGACCTGTCGGGGATCACGGGATCGAAGGAGACTCAGATGGACCGGTTCGAAGGTCGGACGGTCATCGTCACGGGTGGGGGATCCGGGATCGGTCGTGCGACCGTCGTGCGGTTGCTGGCCGAAGGGGCTGACGTGGTGGCGACCGACGTCGTCGCCGCTCGCCTCGACGAGCTGAACAGGCAGTACGGCAGCGACCGGCTCGTGACCGTCACCGGTGACGTCACCGCGGCCAGCACGGTCGACGCCCTGCTCACAGCGGTCGGCGGCAAGGTCGACGCGCTGGCCAACGTCGCGGGCATCATGGACGGCTTCCTGCCACCCTCCGAGGTCGACGACGGGACCTGGGACCGGGTGCTCTCGGTGAACGTCACCGGGCCGATGCGGCTGTGCCGGGCTGTGCTGCCCCTCATGATCGCCGCGGGTCGGGGCTCGATCGTCAACGTCTCGTCCGAGGCCGGGTTGCGGGCCGGTGCCGCCGGTGCGGCCTACACCACGAGCAAGCACGCGCTCATCGGCTACACGAAGTCGATCTCGGTGTTCCATGCGCCGCAGGGCGTGCGGGCCAACGTCGTGGCGCCCGGTGCCGTGGCCACCAACATCGAGGCCCCGTTCCGGTCGGCGTACGCCGGTGAGCGCCTCGGCCCGCTCATGGGGATCATCCCCGGCGTGGCGACGCCAGAGCACCTGGCGGCCGCCATCTGCTGGCTGCTGTCCGACGACTCGATGAACGTGACGGGTGCCGTGCTGGCGAGCGACGGGGGCTGGTCGGCGATCTGAGCCGCGCCGCTCGTCGCTCGCCCGGTCCGGTCCGCCGGTCTACCCGGTCCGACCTGCTCAGTGCTGGTGGTACCCGGAGTCGATCGCCCGCTGACGGGAGCGCTCGATCTCCTCCTCGGCCTCGGCGCGGCCGGTCCAGTGCGCGCCCTCGACCGACTTGCCGGGCTCGAGGTCCTTGTAGACCTCGAAGAAGTGCTGGATCTCCAGGCGGTGGAAGTCCGACACGTCGTCGATGTCCTGGCGCCAGGCGGCGCGCTGATCGGCGGACGGGACGCACAGCACCTTGTCGTCGCCGCCGGCCTCGTCGCGCATCCGGAACATGCCCAGGGCGCGGCAGCGGATCAGGCAGCCGGGGAACGTCGGCTCCTCCAGCAGGACGAGGGCGTCCAGCGGGTCACCGTCCTCGCCGAGCGTGCCCTCGATGAACCCGTAGTCGTCCGGGTATCGCGTCGAGGTGAACAGCATGCGGTCCAGCCGGATGCGGCCGGTCGCGTGGTCCACCTCGTACTTGTTGCGCTGACCCTTCGGGATCTCGATGGTCACGTCGAAGTCCACGGTTCCTCCATCCCCGCCCGCGCGGGTCAGTCCGGCGCGTCGCACGCGTCCGGGTTCGTCTCTCGCCGGACAGTAGTCTGACGCACCGGCGGGCGACGACCGGGAGCCCGCGCGACCTGGGTCGAACCGGACCGGGTTCACCAGGAGGGACACCGATGGCATCGGCTCGGCGGAAGGTCGCGACCGCGGGGCTCGTGCTGGTGCTGGCGGCGGGTGCGTACGTCACGCTCGACGCGCACGACCTGGCGCCCGGGCCGCTCACGTTGGCCGCACCGGTCGCGGATCCGTCACCGTTCCCCACCGCGCCGGGCGCGACCTCCGGCGGTGCAGCCACCCCCGCGCTCACGGACCTCGACGCCGCGGCGCCCCTGCCGCAGACCTCGACCGTCCAGGCTGCGGTGGACGCCCTGCTCACCGATTCGCGGATCGGGACGAGCGTGGGTGTCACGGTCGTCGACCAGCTCACCGGTGAGGTGCTCGGCTCGGCTCAGCCGGACAGCGCGCACCAGCCGGCCTCCACGGCCAAGCTGGTGACGGCCGTCGGTGCGTTGGCCACGCTGGACCCGATGAGCACGCTCAGCACCCGGACGGTGCGCGAGGGTGACCTCGTGGTGCTCGTCGGTGGCGGTGACGTCATGCTCGGCGACGGGGCGGGCGACCCGACCGTCGTCGACGGCCGCGCCGGTCTCGGCGACCTCGCAGCCCAGACGGCCGACGCCCTCGCACTGGCCGGGATCACCACCATCCGGCTCGGCTTCGACGACTCGATGTTCACGGGTGCGACCGTGAGCCCGGGCTGGGACCCCAGCTACGTGAGCTCGGGCTTCGTGGCCCCGGTCACGGCGCTGGCGGTGCACATCGGCAAGCTCGACGCCTCCCAGGAGTACGGGCGTCGTTACGCCGACCCCTCGCTCGCGGCCGCCAAGGTGTTCGCCCAACGGCTCGCCGAGCGGGGCATCACGGTGATCGGCACCCCGTCGCGCACCACCGCCCCCGATGGAGCGCTCCCGACCGGGGAGGTCACCTCGGCCCCGCTCAAGGACATCGTCGGGTACTTCCTCGACACGTCCGACAACACCGTGACCGAGGCGGTGTCCCGGCTGGTGGCCCTCGACCAGGGGCTGCCGGCCTCGTTCGACGGCGGGACAGCCGCTGTGCTGCACGCGGTCGGGACGCTCGGTGTGGACACCACGGGTGCGCACCTGACCGACGCCTCGGGCCTGGCCTCCGGATCGGCGCTGTCCGCGACGCTGCTCGCCGGCATCGTCCGGGTGGCCACCAGCACCGACCACCCGACCCTGCGCTCGGTGATCGCCGAGCTGCCGATCGCCGGGTTGACCGGCACGCTCTACGACCGGTTCACCGCCTCGGACGCCCGGGGTCTCGTGCGGGCCAAGACAGGGTCGCTGCCCAACGTGACCTCGCTTGCCGGCACCCTGGTGGACGCTGACGGCCGGGCCCTGGTCTTCGTCGTCCTGGCCGACGCCACGCCGGAGGGTGGTCAGGACCCGCCGCGCCGCGCGATCGACGCCTTCGTCACCGGGCTGGCCGGCTGCGGCTGCGGGTAGCCCCCCGGGTGCGGCTGGGCGGGCCGCGGGCTGCGCCCGTCTCGTGCCCGCCCGCCAGCCGCCTGCTGCCCAGCCGCCGACCGCCCGGTGGTCGGCGGGCTGCGTAGGCGGCGGACGCGCGGTTACGGTGTGGCGGTGACCACACCTGTGGACTTCGACGCCGCGGCGGACATCGCCGGTCGGCTCGCCCCGCCCGGTCCGATGGCGGACGGTGCCACCCTGGCTGCTCTCGTCGCTGACCTGCGCAGCAGTGCCGCACGGGCCGCCGAGCACGTCGCGGCGATCAGCGGTCTGCGTCCGGTCGACGGGCGCGAACCGGCCGATGTGGCGCGGATCCGGGTGGTGGACCGGGCGCGCTGGGCCCAGGCCAACGCCGAGATGTTCGGTGAGCTGGCCGGCGATCTGCTGCGCGACCTGCCGCAGACACCGCCGGCCGCCCGGCTCGCGGCGGCGACCGAGGTGGGGGGTGTGCTCGCCCTGCTCTCCGGCAAGGTGCTCGGTCAGTTCGACCCCTACACCGCGGAGCCCGGCGAACGGGGTCGGCTGCTGCTGGTCGCGCCGAACGTGCTGGCCGCCGAACGCGCCATGGGGGTCGTGCCGGCCGACTTCCGGCTGTGGGTCGCGCTGCACGAGCAGACGCATGCGCTGCAGTTCGCCGCGGCGCCGTGGCTCGCGGGGCATCTGCGGACCCGGCTCGGTGACCTGGCCGGGGGTCTGCGGCCCGGTCCGGACGCGGGGCGGTGGCTGCTGGAACGGGTCGTCGACGCGCTGCGGGACGTCAAGGACGTGGGACTGCTCGCCGTGCTGGGCCGTGAGCAGTGTGCCGTGTTCGACGAGGTGAGCGCGGTGATGGCCCTGGTCGAAGGGCATGCCGACGTCACGATGGACCAGGTGGGCCGGTCGGTGGTGCCGACCGTGGCCACGATCCGCCGGAAGTTCGACACCCGGCGCGACGAGGCGGCGGCCGTCCGCGGTCCGGCCCGGGTGCTGCGGCTGCTGCTCGGGCTTGACCTCAAGCTCGCCCAGTACCGTGAGGGCGCGGCGTTCGTGCGCGGGGTGCAGGCCAAGGTCGGTGTCGACGGCCTCAACGCCGTGTGGACCGCACCGGAGCTGCTGCCCACACCGGCCGAGATCGCCGCGCCGGCCACCTGGGTCGCCCGCGTGCACGGCTGACGTGCCGGGACCGCCACCGGCCGTCGCAGCGACCCGGGCGGCCGTGCGGGCAGCGTTGGCGGATCTGCCACCGGGCCCGGTGCTGGTGGGCTGCTCGGGTGGCCCCGACTCGCTCGCGCTCGCTGCCGCCACGGCGTTCGTCGCCCCGCGGGCGGGCCGTGGCGCCGGTGCGGTCGTCGTCGACCACGGGCTGCAGGAAGGTTCGGCCCAGGTGGCGGCCCGCGCCGCTGCGCAGTGCCGCGGGCTCGGTCTGGACCCGGTGCTGGTGGTCGAGGTGCAGGTCGGCACCGACGGCGGTCCGGAGGCCGCCGCTCGCACCGTGCGCCACGAGGTGCTCGCCGATGCCGCGGCGCGCACCGGGGCCGTCGCCGTGCTGCTGGGGCACACCCTCGACGATCAGGCGGAACAGGTGCTCCTCGGGCTGGCCCGGGGTTCGGGGCTGCGCTCGCTCGGCGGGATGCCGGCCGTCCGTGACCACCTGGTGCGCCCGTTCCTGGGGTTGCGCCGTGAGCAGACGGTCGCGGCCTGCGCCGCGGCGGGTCTGACGCCGTGGCACGACCCGACGAACGCCTCGGGTCCGGGCCTGCGGACCGCCGTCCGCACCCGTGTCATGCCGCTGCTGGACGACGTGCTGGGCCCGGGCGTCGCGGCTGCGCTCGCCCGGACGGGTGATCAGCTGCAGGAGGCCGCCGAGGTCCTCGAACCGCTGGCGGACGCGCTGCTGATCCGGGCGTCCGCCGGGGGAGGCTGGGACACCGCGACGCTGGCGGCGGCGCCTGCCGGGGTGCGGCGGAGCGCGCTGCGCGCCCTGGCCCTGACCGCGGGCGCGAGCCCCGGCGCGCTCGCCCGTAGCCACGTCCTGAGCCTGGACGCACTGGTCGTCGACTGGCGCGGTCAGGGTCCCGTCGACCTGCCGGGGGGTCTTCGGGTCCAGCGCTCGTGTGGCAGGCTTCTCGTGGCCCGGCCAGGGTCTGGGGGCACGTGAACGACCTGGGAGACATGGTGGATCCAGCGGACATGGGCGACGACCTGGCGGGCGTGCTGCTCAGCGAAGCCCAGCTGCACGCGCGGCTCGACGAGCTCGCGGCGGCGATCGACGCCGACTACGCCGGCAAGGACCTCCTGCTGGTCGGGGTGCTCAAGGGCGCCGTCATGGTGATGGCCGACCTCGCGCGGCGCCTGCACGCACCGGTCCAGATGGACTGGATGGCGGTCTCGTCGTACGGCTCGGGCACCAAGAGCTCGGGTGTGGTGCGCATCCTCAAGGACCTCGACGCGGACCTGTCGGGCCGGCACGTGCTCATCGTCGAGGACATCATCGACTCCGGGCTCACGCTGTCCTGGCTGGTGGCGAACCTGCGCTCCCGCGGCCCGGCCACGGTCGAGATCGCGACCATGCTGCGCAAACCCGATGCGGCGAAGGTCGAGGTCGATGTGCGGTACGTCGGCTTCGACATCCCCAACGAGTTCGTGGTCGGCTACGGCCTCGACTACGCCGAGAAGTACCGGAACCTGCCGTTCGTGGGGACCCTCGCACCCCACGTCTACGCGGGCTGAGAGCCGGCTGAGGGTGAGTGTGCCCTCGGCGAACAGCGCCGGGCGCTCGCGGGTTTGTCCCGGATCACCGTGTAACTTCGAGGCTTCCACCATCCCGCGACCGGAGGATGAGGGGCCGAGCCCCGATCGCCCATGAATGTCAAGAGCCTTCTCCGTGGTCCCGCGATCTGGATCGCCGTGGCCGTCCTGCTGCTCTGGGTGGCGGCGACGACGTTGCGGACGCCCAGCGTCCAGCGGATCGACACCTCGGACGGGATCGAGCTCCTCGCGACCGGGAAGGTCGACCAGGCGAAGATCATCGACCCGATCCAGCGGGTCGATCTGACGCTGACCAGCGATTTCGTCAAGGGTGACACGAACTACGGCACGAAGGTCCAGTTCTACTACGTGACCGCGCAGGGCACCTCGATCGCGCAGGACATCTCCGATGCGACGATCACCAACGGCTGGACGGCCGAGGTGCAGACCACGTCGTGGTGGGCCTCGATGCTGTCGCTGCTCATCCCGTTCGTCATCATCCTGGGGATCTTCTGGTTCCTGATGATGAACATGCAGGGTGGCGGGAACAAGGTGATGAGCTTCGGCAAGTCACGTGCGAAGCTCGCGAACAAGGAGACCCCGCAGGTCACCTTCGCCGATGTCGCCGGGGTCGACGAGGCCCTGGACGAGCTCGCCGAGATCAAGGAGTTCCTGTCCGAACCGGCCAAGTTCCTGGCCGTCGGCGCCAAGATCCCCAAGGGTGTGCTGCTCTACGGCCCGCCCGGCACCGGCAAGACGCTGCTGGCCCGCGCCGTCGCGGGTGAAGCGGGTGTGCCGTTCTACTCGATCTCCGGCTCGGACTTCGTCGAGATGTTCGTCGGGGTCGGCGCCAGCCGCGTGCGCGACCTGTTCGAGCAGGCCAAGCAGCACGCGCCGGCCATCATCTTCGTCGACGAGATCGACGCCGTCGGCCGGCACCGCGGTGCGGGTCTGGGCGGCGGGCACGACGAGCGCGAGCAGACCCTCAACCAGATGCTCGTCGAGATGGACGGGTTCGACGTCAAGACCAACGTCATCCTCATCGCCGCGACCAACCGGCCGGACATCCTCGACCCGGCGCTGCTGCGCCCGGGCCGGTTCGACCGCCAGGTGGCCGTCGAGCCCCCGGACCTCAAGGGACGCCAGCAGATCCTCACCGTGCACGCCAAGGGCAAGCCGATGGCGCCGGGCGTCGATCTGGTGGCCGTCGCGCGCCGCACCCCCGGGTTCACGGGTGCCGACCTGGCGAACGTGCTCAACGAGGCCGCGCTGCTGACGGCCCGGCAGGGCGGCACGGTCATCGACGACGTCGCGCTCGACGAGGCGATCGACCGCGTCGTCGCCGGCCCGCAGAAGCGCACCCGGGTGATGAACATCAAGGAGCAGAAGATCACCGCCTACCACGAGGGCGGCCACGCCCTGGTGGCGGCCGCCCTGCGGTACACCGACCCGGTGACCAAGGTGACGATCCTGCCCCGCGGCCGGGCCCTCGGCTACACGATGGTGATGCCGACCGAGGACAAGTACTCCACCACCCGCAACGAGCTGCTCGACCAGCTCGCGTACTCCATGGGCGGGCGGGTCGCCGAGGAGCTCGTCTTCCACGACCCGACGACCGGGGCCAGCAACGACATCGACAAGGCCACCGAGACCGCGCGCAAGATGGTCACCCAGTTCGGCATGAGCGCGACGCTCGGCGCGGTGCGCCTCGGCCAGGAGTCGTCCGAGATGTTCCTGGGCCGTGACGTCGGTCACCAGCGGGACTACTCCGAGGAGATCGCCGGCCGGATCGACGCCGAGGTGCGCGTCCTCATGGAGCACGCGCACGACGAGGCGTGGGAGGTGCTCGTCCAGTACCGCGACGTGCTCGACGCCCTCGTGCTGGAGCTCCTGGAGAAGGAGAGCCTCAACGCCGA
>JAKLPK010000271.1 GCA_022013895.1 Cellulomonas sp.
CTCGTCATCTGCCTGGTGCTGCAGCTGGGCGGCGCGCTCGTGGTGGCGGGCCTGCTCACCGCGCTGCCGAGGGCGCGTGAGCTGGTCAAGACGCTCTACCTGCTGCCCGCGGTCATCTCGACCGTGGCCATCGCGCTGCTCTTCCAGCGGATCTACTCGCTCGAACCGCTCGGCCTGCTCAACCAGCTGCTCGGGTGGGTCGGCCTGGAGCACCTGCAGACCGCGTGGCTGTCGCCCGTCAGCACGGTGCTCGCTGCGGTGTCGATCCCCGAGGGTTGGCGGTTCACCGGCCTGTACATGCTCATCGTCTACGCCGCGCTCATCGCGGTGCCGCACGAGCTGGAGGAGGCCGCCCGCCTGGACGGCGCCTCCTGGTGGCAGGTGTTCTGGCAGATCCGCTTCCCGTACATCCGGCCGGTGTGGATCACCACCACCGTGATGGCGACGACGTACGCGCTGCGCGGGTTCGACATCCCGTACCTGCTCACCAACGGCGGGCCCGGTCAGGCGTCCGAGCTGCTCACCACCTACATGTACAAGACGGCGTTCGTGCACACCGACTACGGGTACGCCAGCGCGATCTCGGTGTTCATCGTGGTCGAGTGCCTGGTCGCCGTCGGGCTGATCTTCCTGCTCCTGCGTCGACGGGACGACACGTGACCTCCATGCTGACCTCTGCGGTCGCGCCCAGCCTGGGCGGACCATCGCGCCCGGCCCGCCGTCGACCGACCCGTTCGCCCCGGCTGCGCGCCCAGCGCACGCTGCTCACGGTGACGATCGTCGCCATCGTGGTGGTGCAGGTGTACCCGCTGGTGTGGCTGCTCCTCACGAGCTTCCGGACGGCGGCCGACTTCGCCGGTGGCAACCCGTTCGCACTGCCGTCGTCGTTCACGCTCGAGAACTACGGCCGGGCGTTCGCGACGGGCAACCTGTGGCTCAACATCGCGAACAGCTTCATCGTGACCATCGGCGCGAGCCTGCTCATCGTGGTGGCGGGCATGATGGCGGCGTACGCGCTGCAGGTGCTGGGCTTCCGGCTCAGCGGTCTGGTGCGGGCGCTGTTCCTCATGGGCATCGTCGTACCGGTGCAGATCTCGCTGGTGCCGCTGTTCATCGACTACTCGCAGATCGGGCTGCTCGACACCCACCTGTCGATGATCATCCCGCTGGCGGCGTTCGCCCTGCCGATGTCGGTCTACCTGTTCTCCTCGTTCTACGAGTACATCCCGCGCGAGACCTACGAGGCCGCCTCGTTGGACGGCGCCGGCCCCTACCGGATCTTCAGCCAGATCACGTTGCGGCTGTCGGCCAACACGATCATCACGGTGGTGCTCGTCAACAGCATCTTCATCTGGAACGACTTCATCTTCGCCAACACGTTCGTGCTGTCCGACGGGCTCAAGACCATCCCGCTCGGCCTGCAGAACTACATCGGTGCGATGGGCAACACCGACTGGACGGCGACGTTCGCGGCCGTGTGCGTCACGGTCACACCGCTGATGCTGGTGTTCCTCGTGCTGAACAAGGCCATGATCCAGGGACTCGAGAGCGGGGCGGTCAAGGGATGAACGGCACGGACCACGGCCGGCAGGGGCATGCCGTCACGATGCGCGACGTCGCGAAGGCGGCGGGCGTGTCGGTGGCCACCGTGTCGCACGTCGTCAACAACAAGTCCGGCGCGCGTATCGGCGAGGACGCCCGGCGCCGGGTCCAGGAGGCGGTCGTCGAGCTCGGCTACCGGCCCAACGCGCTCGCCAAGACGCTCTCCCAGGGCTCGTCACGTTTCATCGGGCTGGTCGCCGACGCGATCGCGACCACCCCGTTCGCCGGCCAGATCATCCACGGCGCCCAGGACGAGGCGTGGAAGCACGGCTACGTGCTGCTGGTCGCCAACACCGAGGGCAACCCGGCCGTCGAGAACGACGCCGTCACGATGATGCTCGAGCACCAGGTCAGAGGCATCCTCTACTCGACCTGGTACCACCGCGAGATCGTCGTGCCGGAGACCTTGCACCAGACCGACACGGTTCTGGTCAACTGCTTCGCCGACGACAGCGGGCTGCCCGCCGTCGTGCCGGACGAGCAGCAAGGTGGGCGCACCGCCACCGAGGAGCTGCTGGCCGCCGGGCACCGCCGCATCGCGTTCCTCAACACCACGACGCCCTCCCCCGCCCAGACCGGGCGTCTGGCCGGGTACCGCGCCGCGCTGGAGGCGGCCGGGATCGCCTTCGACGAGCACCTCGTGCAGCTGGCCGAACCGGCGCAGGAGGGCGGGTACGACGCGACCGCGCAGGTCCTCGCCTGCGGGGCGACCGGCGTGTTCTGCCACAACGACCGCGTCGCGATGGGTCTGTACGACGGGCTGCGCGAGCACGGGCTGCGCATCCCCGAGGACGTCGCCGTCGTCGGGTTCGACAACCAGGACGTCATCGCCGCGCACCTGCGCCCCCCGCTGTCCACCGTCGCCCTGCCGCACTACGAGCTCGGCGCGGCCGGGGTGCGTGTGCTGCTCGGGCTGGAGCCCCCGGTCGACGTGCTGCGCATCGCGTGCCCGGCGATCCGTCGGCAGTCGGTCTGAGCGGCACCATGACCGAGACCCTCGCGGCCGGCCCTGCACCTACCGACCCTGCCCCCACCGGCCCTGTCCCCACCGGCCCCGCGTCGACGGGGCGGATGCCACGGCCGCTGTTCCACCTCACGCCCCGTCGCCACTGGATGAACGACCCGAACGGGCTGGTGCACCACGGCGGGCTCTGGCACGTGTACTTCCAGTACAACCCGGAGGGGTCGGACTGGGGCCACATGAGCTGGGGGCACGCCACCAGCCCCGACCTGCTGCACTGGACGGAGCACCCGGTCGCGCTGCGGCACCGCACCGGTGAGCAGGTGTTCTCCGGTTCCGTGGTCGCCTCCCGGGTGCCCGGCGACGAGACGCTCACCGCGCTCTACACCAGCGCCTACGACGACGCCCACCAGGCGCAGTCGCGCGCGACGAGCATCGACGGCGGGTACACGTGGCAGCGCGATCCGGGCAACCCGGTGCTCGACCGCGGGACCAGCACGTTCCGCGACCCGAAGGTGGTGCGGTTCCTCGACGCCGACGGTCACGCGCGGTGGCTGCTGGTCGCCGTCGAGGCCGAGGACCGCCAGGTGCTGCTCTACACCTCGGCCGATCTGCGCGAGTGGACCTACCAGAGCGCGTTCGGCCCGGTCGGCGACGACGGGCTGGTCTGGGAGTGCCCCGACCTGGTCCGGCTGCCCGTCGACGGCGACCCGGAGGACCAGCGCTGGGTGCTGCTGCTCAGCACCAACCCGGTCGGCGAGGACGCCGACCCCGACGGGTCCTCGATGAGCTACGCCGTCGGCACGTTCGACGGGCAGGTGTTCACACCGGACGCCGAGCAGCTGACCCGGCTCGACCACGGCCGCGACCTGTACGCCGGTGTCACCTTCGACGACGCACCCGGCGGCCAGGCGGTCATGCTCGGCTGGATGAGCAACTGGCGTTACGCGGCGTCGGTGCCCACCGCCCCGTGGCGGGGTGCGATGTCGCTGCCGCGCCGGCTCGCGCTGCGCACCCTCGCAGGTCGGGTGCGCCTCGTCCAGGAACCGTTCGGCTTCGTGCGCTCCTGGCTGGACCGGGCCACACCCGCGACGGTGCCCGGCCACGCGCAGCCCGTCGAGCTGGTGTCGAGCGGGCACCTGCTCTGCGAGCTGCGCTGGGACCCGGCCGCGACCGGCTCGCTGCGGCTGAGCCTGCGCGGGGCGGCCGATGCGCTGGTCTCGGTCTGCCACGACGTCGAGGCCGGCGAGCTGCAGGTCACCCGCAGCGGACCGGACGCCGAGGCCGTCCACCCCGACTTCCCCGGCGTCTGCGCGGTCGAGCTGAGCCGCGCGGAGCCCGTCCACCTGCTGCTCAGCCTGGACGGTCCGCTGCTCGAGGTGTTCGTCAACCAGGGCGAGCAGACCCTGTCCAGCCTCGTGCCGCTGGGCACCGGCCCGGTCACCCTCACCCTCGACACCGACGACCGCGGGCCGGTCACGCTCACCGTGGTCGACCCGGCCGGTGAGCTCACCGCCTGAACCACCACCCCGCCCGTACGACCCCGGGCACGCCTCGTCGCGCCCCCGATGTCCGGAAGGACCCGATCATGACGCAGCAGATCTCACGACGACGTGTGCTCCAGGGCGCCGGCGCAGGCGCCCTCGCCCTCCTGCTGAGCGAGGGCAGGCCCGCAGCGGCACGGGCATCGACACCCGCGTCGCTACGCGCCGTCTACCACATGACCCCGCCGTCGGGCTGGCTCTGCGACCCTCAGCGCCCGGTCACCGCCGACGGCGCCTACCAGCTGTACTACCTGCACTCCGGCCAGAACAACGGCCCGGGCGGCTGGGACCACGCCACGACGAGCGACGGCGTCGCCTTCACGCACCACGGCACGGTGCTGCCGCTGCAGCCGGACTTCCCCGTCTGGTCGGGTTCGGCCGTCGTGGACACCGCGAACACCGCGGGCTTCGGCGCCGGAGCGGTGATCGCGCTCGCGACCCGACCGACCGACGGCATCCGCAGGTACCAGGAGCAGTACCTGTTCTCCTCGACCGATGACGGCTTCACCTTCACCGCGCTGCCCGACCCCGTGATCGTCAACACCGACGGACGCACCGCGACCACGGCCGCCGAGATCGACAACGCCGAGTGGTTCCGCGACCCCAAGGTCCACTGGGACGCGGCCCGCAACGAGTGGGTCTGCGTCATCGGTCGGGCGAGGTACGCCGCGTTCTACACGTCCCCGAACCTGCTCGACTGGCAGCTCCAGCACAACTTCGACTACCCGAACCACGACCTCGGCGGCATCGAGTGCCCCGACCTGTTCGAGATGACAGCCGACGACGGGACGCACCACTGGGTGCTCGGCGCGAGCATGGACGCCTACGGCGTCGGCCTGCCCATGACCTACGCGTACTGGACCGGGACCTGGGACGGCGCGTGGTTCACGGCCGATGACCTCACCCCGCAGTGGCTCGACTGGGGGTGGGACTGGTACGCCGCGGTGACCTGGCCGTCCGCCGACGCACCGCAGACCCGCCGCCTCGCGATCGCCTGGATGAACAACTGGAAGTACGCGGCCCGCGATGTGCCGACCGACGCCTCGGACGGCTACAACGGGCAGAACTCGATCGTGCGCGAGCTGCAGCTCGTCCACCAGGCCGACGGCCGCTACCAGCTGCTGAGCAGCCCCGTCACCGCGCTCGCGAACCACGTGACCGCGACCACGACGCTGCCCGACCAGAGCGTCGACGGGTCCGTCGTGCTGCCGTGGAGCGGACGCGCCTACGAGCTGGAGCTCGACATCGCGTGGGACGCCGCCACGAACGTGGGCGTCTCCGTGGGCCGCTCCGCCGACGGCTCCCGGCACACCAACATCGGGAAGTACGGGGCCGACCTGTACGTCGACCGCGGACCGTCCGACCTCAGCGGCTACTCGCTCGTGCCCTACACCCGGGCCGCCGCCCCCATCGACGAGAACGCGCGCTCGGTGCACCTGCGCATCTTCGTCGACACGCAGAGCGTGGAGGTGTTCGTCAACGCCGGTCACACCGTCCTGTCGCAGCAGGTGCACTTCACGGCCGACGACACGGGCATCTCGCTGTACACCGACGGTGGGCCAGCGACGTTCAGCGGCATCACGATCCGCGAGTTCGGAACCGCGATCTGACGCCGATGGGGCCGTCGGGCCTCAGGACCAGGCCGCTGCTCGGTTCAGGCGGTGAGGAGGTCGTCGGCGGTCCGCGCATGATCGCGCTGCGTCGTCGGTCACGCCTGCGGGGCAGACCACGACGAGGGGCGTGCCGGTCGGGTGCCGCTCGGCCACGCGTCGATCAGCAGGTGGTCTCGGATGGCTGCCTCGGCGTCACTGAGCTGCACGTAGCCCTCGACGTCCCGGGCGGCGGACAGACCCGCGCTCATCGGACAGCCCCTAGACGGACGACCCGGGGGTCCGAGCCAAGCGCCTGTGCGGCTGGAGCCGACAGCCGCCGCCGATCCGCCCGGGAGGCCGGCCACGAGCGCAGCACCAGCTCAGGCTTGCCAGCGGCGGCAAGCCTGTCGAGGGCTCGACGCAGGCGGTAGCTCTCGCGACGCTCGACCCAGTTGGGCCTGCCTCCGTCACTCATCGCGACGAGTGCCCAGGCAATCCTCGGGCTCATCGGGCGGCTGCGCGCTGGGCAAGGACAACCAGCGCCCTCCGACGAGGTGAGCGCAGGCCCGCCCCCTCCGCGGCGAGCCGGCGGGCACGGGCGACGGACACCCCCATCATCCGGGCGGCCTCGGAGACACTGACGTCCATGGACACAGATGTCAGCGCTGACGCTCCAGAGGTGTCCATGCGGTAGCGGCGTCCGCGACCGACTGGTCGGGATGCGCTACACGGCTCCGCACCCCGCCGATCACCCGAGAGGCGGCTGCGGGAGGTCCGGGCCGGACCGGACGATGACGGCGGGCCGAGAACCGCGACGATCTCCCCGTCGCGCCGCGCATTCCCTGCTCCGACCGCCGCGTACCTGAACATCGGGTGCCCACGCAGGACCCGCAAGTCGTCAGCGGTGATGTGCGGCATCTCGGGTAGCGGAGCCGTTGGGGCGCAGGTGCGCCTGCGAGCGGGCTCCTGCGTGGCACAGTTCCGCCATGCCACGTCGCATGGGGCCCGACGCCGACCCGAATGGCACCCCGGCCACGTTCAGCTGGCGACCGATCCTGCTGACCTTCGGCGTGGTGGCTGCCGTCACGATGAGGTCCTTGGCCGGCGGCTGGTCGGACCTGGGCTGGATCGTCGGCGCGACCCTCGCGCTGATGGCGGTGCTGTGGTGGTGGATCCGCGCTCACAGCCTCGCGCGTCACCGCGCCCTCCGCGAGCAGCACCCGAACGACGACGTCGCCGAGGTGGTCGGCGCTGGTGACCTGCGGGCGACGCTCGCGGCGTCCGACCTCCTCGAACCCGGCGGTCTGCGCTGGTGGCACAACGTCACGCTCTCGGCAGTCGTCACCGATGAGGGCCTCACCCTGTGGCGCGGCGGTCGGCGGCCGCTGCTGGTCGCCGACGTGCCGTGGGCGCGGGTCACCGAGGTCGGCGTCGACTCGGCCTCCCTGAGCAGCGCCGGGCCACGGCCGGTCGCCGGAGTGATGGTCAGAGCGCAGTGGGTGCTGCACCTGGCACCGCAGCGACGCCGAGGGAGCCTCCTGGCTGGAGGACAACGGGCGACCGAGCTCCTCGTCCTGCTGCTTCGCATGCACCTCGACGCGGCCCGGGCCGCGAGCGGCGACGCCGTGACCTGGACCCGCGCGCCGGGAACCGGCGCCGAGTCGCTCGCCCTGCAGGATGGCGAGCGGCCGCTGCCCCACGACGCCGTCACCGAGGGGCTGCGCGCCTTCGCTGCCGAGCTCCACGATGAGCTCGCCGACATGGCGGAGGTCGAGGCCGACGACGACGAGGACCTGGAGGCCGTCGTTCTCCACCCGCAGCAACCGCTCGCACTCGCCACAGGGTGGATCAACGACGCCGAGGGACTGACCGTGCTCGCGGGCGACGGCGCGTTCCTCACGGTCCCGCGTGACCTGGGCGGCCTGCAGACCGTGCGCACCCTCGTCCGCGCCGTGCTCGACGGTCAGGTCGACGTGGGCCGTGCTCCCGGCATCTCCCGCTACCGCATCCACCTACCCGACGGCTCGGTGCTCGAGACGACGGCCCGGACAACCGCCGCCGCGCTGCTGGCCTGGATCTGGCGCCCGCGGCTGCAGTGGGCACCGGCGGCGCGCTACGGAGCGACCGAGGACGCGAGCCGGGGCTGAACGTCGGCCAACGGCCCGTCGGAACCGGGCCCGCCTGGCTCTAGCCAGACACCGCAGGCGACGGGCTCCAGGGGTCGCAGGCGTGCTGGTGGAACTCCGCGACGGTGGTGACCGCGTTCGTCGGGTGGTTGCCGTCGGCGCCCCAGTCACCGTCCCACCAGGTGACCTCACCGGCGTGAAGGGCAGCCAGGTCTCCAGCCGTGACGTCCGGACCCCACGCCGCCCAGGAGTTGTCCCCGGTCCATCCGTAGAAGCTGTAGGCGACGCCCGCCTGCAGCTCGGCAAGCGGCGTCGTGACCTTCCAGCCGTCCGGCGGTGCGACCAGCGGCACCGTGGCTGACGACGTCACCGGACTCGGTGCCACCCACGTGCCCAACTTCTGCTCACCGGCATCGAAGTCGTACAACGTCATGCCGTCGATGTGCCCCTCACACATGTGCACGTAGGCGACAGGCTGCCCGTCGGTGTCGATCCCGAGCGCGATCGTGCCGCCGGAACGCACCGAGCAACCCGTGGTCGCCGCGACCGCGACCAGGACACCGACCGCGCCAACGATGGACGAGCGACGGACAGGCCACCGGAACCAGGTCACGACGTCATCCTGGCGTAGACCGCCAGGTCCCGGAGAGCAGCACGGGCCGTACGCCGAGCTTCGCCCGGGCACACCACCGTCCGAGACACCACTCCGAGTACGCCCGCGTGCACGGCGGAGGGCCTAGGACTCCCTCTCGTCTGCTAGACGGACTCCCAGCGGAACTCCACCGCGAAGTCCTCGTAGCACGTGGCGCAGACCCACTCGTAGCCCTCTCCTCGGGCAAATGACTCGGTCGTGGTGTATCCGGCGCACAGGACGTCCGCCGTGGCGCTGGCGGGCTGGACGGCGATCGAGCCACCTGCTGGGTCCATGAACTTGGCCTGGCACATCGAGCAGTGGTCGTGATCCCAGTCGCCACGAGCACTCCGGTAGCGCTTCCACACGAATTGGGTGCCCGGAACCAGGGAGTGCTCCTGACCCATGCGGCGCCAGTCATCGGGGTGTGCAGGCACTTCGCAAGCGTAGGCGCCTCTCTCGCCGAAGCAGCTGCATCCGCTCATGGCACCGGACGCACCTGTCACCGTGATGGAGGCCGTAGATCAGCCCTCCGTCACCCGCCCTGCGAGTCCACTAGCTGGGTGTCAAAACCATGGCGAAAGTGCCATACTTCTGACATGTCCCAGGGAGGTCGGCCGCTCACGCGCGATGCGCTGGTCGACCTCGCGGAGGCGCAGAACGGGCTGGTGACCCGCCAGCAGGCCATCGATGAGCTCGACGTCGACCCCGCCGCGTTCGATGCGTTCGTCGCTCGCGGCCGGCTTGAGCGCGTCGCCCGCGGCATCTACCGATACCCGCACCTACCCGGTGTCGAGCACGAGCCGTACCAGGTGGCCCTGCTGCGCACAGGTGACCCCGACGCCGTCCTCAGCCACGAAACGGCCCTGGCGATCCACGACATCAGCGACGTCAACCCGTCGCGCTACCACGTGACGGTCCCCCGGCCGCGACGGATCCGAAGGAGCGACAACGACCGGCACGTCGTCCACGTGCAGCGCCTGACACCCGGCCAGGTGACGTGGTGGCAGCAGATGCAGGTCGTCACCCCATCAACTGCCATCGAGCAGTGCCTTGCGTACGGCACACCGACGTACCTCCTGCGCCAAGCTCTTGAGCGTGGCGCCCGCACCGGCGCAGTCCCGCGCGACGACCTGAACCGCCTCACCGAAGCCCTGGAGCGACGTGGCTGATCCCGACCGACCGGCACGCCCACTGTCCGAGCTGAAGCCGAAGGCCCACCCACCGGCGTCCGTCTCGATCCTGTCTCAGTGGATCAACCACGCTGAGCGAACCCTCGGCGTGCCCGCCGCCGGCGGGCGGATGGGCTGGCTCGTCGCGTCCACGGTCGTCATCGCCGCGCTGCAACGCGCCGTGGATGCGACCGGCACACCGACGTTCTTGCTCAAGGGCGGCACCCTCCTGCAGCACCGACTGGGGATGAGCGCCCGCGCGACGAGCGACATCGACGGGCTCGTCCGTGGGGACCTCGACGAGTTCCTGGTCCACCTCGACGAGGTACTCGCCGAACCGTGGGGGCCGGTCACCCTGACTCGCTCCGAGATCGAGGTCATCGCGACACCGACCCGGGTGATCCAGCCACGACGGCTGTACGTGTACGTGGGCCTGCGCGGTCAGCCGTGGCGGAAGGTCCAGATCGAGCTCGCCCCGGACGAGGGTGGCGCCGGCGACGCCCCGGAAGCCGTCATCGCCCCGGACCTGGCGGGGTTCGGGCTCTCCGGTCCCGACGAGCTCGCGGCACTGGCCATGCGGTACCAGATCGCTCAGAAGATCCACGCGTGCACCGATCCGCACGAGCCGCCGACGTGGGTGAACGACCGCCCGCGCGACATCGTCGACCTGGTCCTGCTCCGCGACCTTGTGACCGCCGAAGGAACGCCCAGCCCGGCGCAGATCGCGCAGGCAACCCGCGCGGTGTTCGACGCGCGGGCGGCAGACGCACGCACGCTGGGCCGCCCACCGCGCCTCTGGCCGGCGACGGCAGTCGCGCACCCGCACTGGCCCGACGACTACGCCAGAGCCGCGGCGGGCGGCGGCGTCACGCCGCCGCTGGATGACGCCGTCTCCGTGGTGAACACCTGGCTCGCAGATATCGCCGCTGCCGAGCAGTGATCGCGCGCGGAGGCGCTGCCCCGGGTCGTGTGAAGGCGGCGCAGGTGATCCTCGGGCACTCGACCGCGACGATGAGGATGGACCTGTACGGGCACCTGTTCAGCGAGGCGACCTGGCAGGCGATGGAGCGGGAGACACCCCTGGAACCACCATCCTTTTCGTCATACGATATTTGGGTGACGAGCGAGGACCAGACTCAGCAGTGGGCCGACGAGGCCGAGGCAGGCTACGACGTCGACGTCCTCAAGCGCCGGGGTCGCGGGCGCCCCGGTCGTGGGGCTGAACCGATGCAGGTGGTGGCCGTCCGGCTGACCGCCGAGGAGCTCGAGGCTCTGGACGCAGCGGCGGCGAAGGGCGATATGAGCAGGTCCGAGGCGATCCGGGCCGCGCTGGCCCATTTCGTTGCGTGAAGGTCCACCCCAGTGCGTTCAAGCACGGTGTCTTGCCGCAGGACGCGATCCAGGCGACCGAGTGGGCACTGGATCGAGCCGCTCGACGAGGATGGCCCTCCCCACCAGGAGCTGCGCCTGGGCTTCGGCACCGGAGCCCGCCTCCTGGAGGCGGTGGTTCTTGTTCTCGTCGCTGGCGAGGCTCAGCCAGCGTTCCTTCTGCAGACTCGTGCTCCCCGCGCCGGTCGCCCGCGACAGGATGTGCCACGTGATCAGCTACCCGGAGGCTCGGGCGCTCGCGACGCAGCTCGCCGATGCAGCCGGGGCGCCGGTAGGCGTACGGGCCGGTGCTGAGGACGATCGCGTCCAGCAAGGTGTCACCCAGGCACCCAGAGGGTCGGAGATCCCCCGCGACGGCGTGACGCGTCACCCGGCTCCGCAGGCAACCTGACCTGCGCAGATGCGTGCAGATGGTCCGGGCCGTGACACGGTTCCGGGCTGCGCGCTGACCGCCCGCTGACCACGGCCGGCACGGCGGCGCGAAGCACCCGGCGTTCCTGGGCACGGGGCCGCTCACCGACCGCGCCGGGTCTCAAACCCCGCCGTACAGTGGAACGGTGGCCGTCCCGGACGCCCGCAAGGCCCAGGTCGACACACTCCTCGAGGCCGTGTCGGTCGGCACGTCTGTGTCGCTGGTCGGCCTGCCTGGCTCCGACCGCAGTGCCGTCCTCCACGCGGTTCGCCTCAGCCTCGAAGAGAGCGGCTGGGCGGTCATCGGGCTGCGCGGCGACGGGGTCAGGCCGCTCGAGTCTCTCGTCCTGTCCGGTCTGGTCACCGGCCCAGGGCCCGCGCTGACGTCCGTGGCCCTCGAGCGGCTGACGACGGTGGCCGGCGCGCGCCGCTCGGTGATGCTGGTGGAGAACGTCGACGAGCTCGACGACGCGTCGGCCGCTGTCGTCGGTGCCGTCGTCGCCCGGCACGGCACGCCCGTCGTGGCCTCACTGCGTCCGCCCTACCCCGGCACACGCTCCGTCGACCGTGTCCTGGCCGGTCGCGAGGCGACCGCCGTGTGGCTGCCGCCGCTGCCGTACGAGGACGTGCACCGGCTCATCGTCGACGTGCTCGGGGCCGACGTCGAGCCCGATGTCGCGGCGCGCGTGTACGCCCTCTCGGGTGGCCTACCGGGGCTCGCCCGCGCCATCGTGACCGAGGCCCGACGCGCCGGGCACCTCGTGCGTGGCGATGTGCGGTGGTCCACCCGCCATGACCTGTGGACGCCGGCGCTGGCCGTGGTGGTCAGCCGCCTCCTCGACGGGATCGACCCGTCGGACGTGCAGGCGGCCCAGACCCTCGCGCTCCTCGGCCCCACGGGCGTGAGCACGGCACGGCGCATCCTGACGTGGCCCGCCCTCGTCACGCTCGACGAGTGCGGTCTGCTGCGCTTCGTGGAGTCCGAGGGTCGGCAGCTGGTCGCGCTCTTCCCACCGCTGCTCGGCGAGCACCTGAGGCACACCGGTCACGGGGCGCGCGGTCGTGCAGCGATGGAGCGCATCGACGACGTGCTCTCCCGCAGCGACGACCCTCCGGTGCACCAGCACGTCCGCCCCGGGGCCCTGGGGTCGCCGCCACGCTGGTCGTCGCCCGAGTCCGCGAGCGTCCTCGGCCGCCTGCTGCGCGAGCACTCCCACACGCGGGCTCTCGTGACCCGCGACACCTGGGAGCACGAGGGGACGAGCAGCGCCGCCGTCGCGTACCTCGACGCACTCCTCGCGGCAGGCGCGGAGCCCGACGTCATCGACGCCGCCCTCGACGCCGCCCGCGGGCGCGAGGGCACGGCCGAGCAGGACCGGGACACCGTCGTCCGCGCCTGGGAGGCCGGCTACCTGGGACTCGTGCGCGGCGACGCCGCAGGCGCCCTCGCCGTGCTCGACGCCGCCCGTGCCCGCGCCCCGCTGGCGGGCCCCCTGTTCGACGGGATCGAGCAGCACCTGCGCCTCGTCGTCGACAGCCCGCCCGTCCCGTCCCTCACACCGCCCGCCGAGGATGCCGAGGACGCCGACGACGACGCCGGTGTCGCGGACCTCAGGTCCACCCTGGGGCGTCACGTGGCCGAGGCGAACCGGATCTCGCGCGGCGAGCTCCAGCTCGCCTGCGGCCGGGTCGTGGCCGCGCACCGCACGCTCGCCGCCGTCGAGCCGTCGTCGGCAGTCCCGCGGCAGGACGCCGAGTCCCTCGTCTGCCTGGCCATGCTCTGCTCCGGCGACGTCGACGGTGCCGTCCACCGTTCCCGTCGACTCCTGGACACCGCGGAGCGCAACCTCGACCAGAGCCAGATCGAACCGCACGGCTTCGTCGTCGGCCTCGGTCTGCTGCTGCAGGGAAAGCTGCGAAGCCTCGGCGAGCACCTCACGGTCATGTTCGCGCTCAACGCCCCCGCGCCCCTGCGGCCCACGACGCGCGCGGGACTGCTGAGCCTGGGGACGCTGCTGTCCGCGCTCGAGGGGAACCTCCCGACTGCCCGGTCGATGGCGACGGGAGTCCAGGCCCTCGGACTGCGCGGGGGCCCGTACCCGCTGAGCCGTCCCGGACCCGGCATGGCATCTGTCGGGATCGCGTCCGGGGAAGCTCCTGGGCAGGCGACCGCGCAGCCGTGGGCCGATGTCGGCGAGCTCGTCGCGCACGGCTTCGTGCTCGCTGCGACGGTCGATGCGGCGTGGCTCGCCGACCTCGCGGTGGATGCGGATCGCGCCGCCGACGTCGCTGCTGCGGCCCAGGCGGCAGAGGGGAGCCTGCTCCCCCAGCTCGGGGGCTACCTCGAGGCACGCGTCCGGGGCACGGCGGCCGCGCTCACCGAGGTGGCCCGCGACCTGCGCGGGCACGGACTGCACCTGCACGCGGCACTCGCCCACGCAGCCGCCGTCCGGGCGCTGCGTTCGGAGGGTGAGTCGTCGGCCGCGTCGGACGAAGCAGCCCGGCTCCAGCAGCTCGTGGACGGCGCGCAGGGTGAGCTGACCCCCCTGCTGCCGTGGCTCACGGCGACGCGGGAGCTCACCGCGCGCGAGGTCGAGGTCGCCCGGCTCATCGCGTCCGGGCTGACGAACCGTGAGGTCGCGCAGCGCCTCGTCGTGAGCGAGCGGACGGTCGACAACCACCTGTACCGCATCTTCCGCAAGCTCGGCGTGAGCTCGCGCGACCAGATCGGCCCTCTGCTCTGAGCGCAGGCCGGGTCTCAGCCACCTGATCTCAGGTGCTCACGCCCCGGGCCGGCGGTGCTCGACCGCAGCCCCGGGTGTCCTCACCCTGCCCGCCGCCCCCGCTGAGTCCCCCGTCCGCGCGCGTTTCCTCGCTGGTGGAGCGGCCGGTCCGACGGGCCGCATGACGTGACAGCGGAGCAGGGACATGACCATCACCAGCCAGGCACCAGCGCTCACGCGCGCGCCGGCCCCGACCGCGTGCGAGGAGCTCGTCGTCGTCATCCCCGCGCACAACGAGCAGGACGCCATCGGCGGGACGCTCCGGTCGCTCGAGGAGCAGACCGTGACGCCCGGACGGGTCGTCGTGGTGGCAGACGGCTGCGAGGACGGCACCGCTCGCATCGCGCGGGAGCACGGCGCACAGGTCGTCGTCACCGAGGACAACCGCCACCGCAAGGCCGGCGCACTCAACCAGGCCCTGGCCCGACTCACCGAGCAGGGCCGCACGTACGTGCTCGTGCTCGACGCCGACACCCGCATCGCCCCGGAGTTCATCGAGGCCGCGCTCGCGACGCTCGAGCGGGACCCGGGCCTGGGTGCCGTGAGCGGACTGTTCGTCGGCGAGCGACCGCGCAGCGTGCTCGAGCGCTTCCAGGCCAACGAGTACGCCCGATACCGGACCCAGATCCTCACGACCGGGCGGGTCGCCGTCGTCACGGGAACCGCGTCCGTCTTCCGCTTCGAGGCGCTGCTCGACGTGGCCGCCGCACGCGGCACCCGACTGCCCGGGACGCTCGGGGACGTCTACGACCGCTCGGCCATCACCGAGGACTCCGAGCTGACCCTCGCGCTGCGCGCCCTGGGCTGGCGGCTCGCCTCCAGGCCCGAGTGCGAGTGCGTCACCGAGCTCATGCCCACGTGGGGAGACCTGCACCGCCAGCGTGTGCGCTGGTACAAGGGCATGCTCGACAACCTGCGGTCCTACGGTCTGTCGCGCACGACGGCGCGCTACGTCGGGCAGCAGCTCATGATCGCCCTGGGGATCGTCACCATCACGATGCTGGCTGTCCTCACCGCGGCGTCCGTCACCGCGGGGACCTTCGCCCTGCAACCCTTCTGGCTCTGCGTCGGGGCGGTCTTCCTGGTCAACCGGGTCGTCACCGTGTGGCCGGCGGGCAGGGGCGGCCGACTCCTCGCGCTGGCGCTGGTCCCGGAGATCGTCTACGACCTCGCACTGCAGGTCGCATTCGTGCGCGCGGCCGTCCGTGCGCTCACGCGGAGGGACGTCACCTGGAACCACGTCGCCCCCGCACGAACCTGAGCCGGGACGCATCGGCCCGGCACCTGGAGAACGCCCGGGAGCACCCGGGCAGGAAGGAGACCGACGATGTATCAGCTGAACACCGCGCCCCTCGGCACGCTCGCCCTCACCGGGGCATCCGCCGCCCAGCTGTGGGTGAGCGCCTGGACGCTGCTCGTCGCAGGCCTCGCCGCCCTCGCCGTCGGCCGCGTGGTGCGGAAGGGGTTCAAGGGCGGGCCGCCCGAGATCCCGGAGGGGTGAGACGAGGCTGTGAGGCCAGGACCTCGAGTAGTAGGCGTGGGGTGGTGACCTGGCGGTGCGAGGCCCATCGGGGCGTCGTCAGCGCTCACAGGGGCGGAGGGGGCCCGGATGTCTCGGCCGGTCGCACGGCGGCTACGCCGGGCAGCACCGTGCGCAGGCGTGGTGCTCCAGCGCTTCCCAGGTCCGGATCTGCTACCAGGACCAGGCGGGCCGGGTCGGCCTCGTTTGGGTCTGGGCTCCAGCCGTGACCCGGCGCTGAGTCATCCCTCTGAGGCGGCCGCCGGCTTCTTCGTCTTCTTCTGCTGCTGCCCCGCCTTCGACGACGTGCCGGGTTCGGGCTCGGCCGAGTCCCAGGAGATTGGGGCGTCGTCCGTGTCTCGCCTCGCTCCACGGATCGTGTCGAGGAACGGCACGATGATGCGCCCGTTCGTCCGGCGCGTGCTGGTCAGACCGGCGATGGTCTGCTTCTCCAGCTCGCGCAGTGCAGGGAGCGTGATGTCGGCGAGCTCCTTGAGGCCCGACGTCTTGGCCGGGACTTCGCCGAGCGCATCCTCGAAGGCGTCAGGCATGGCGTTCGCAAGCTGGTGCACTCGCCCCATCACCCTGTCGGGAGTCCAGCCGACGATGCCCGCGAACTTGGACCAGTGCTTCGCCTCGACTTCGCCGAACAGCTTCTCGCCGCCGATGGACATGGCCGCTCCCCGGTAGAAGCGCGCCTCCAGCAGGCCGGTCGAGACGTCGTAGATCGGTGCGAGCGAGACCCCACCACCGGCCAGCATCAGCGAGTAGTTCTTGGCGTGGCCGTCGGGTGCGCCGAGCACGTAGCCCGCGATGGTGGCGTCCACGAACTGGTCGACGGCTGTCTGTCCCGAGACGGACCGCAGGAGCTGGGCGATGCGGTCGACACCGGGGCCTTCGTCGGCCTCGTACTTGCGCTGTGGCCTCAGGGCGAGCGCCTGGAGGATGTCCTCCTGGTGGATGCGCACGACCGTCCCGCCCCGCGTGACGCGGTCGTACCGCGTCACCACGATCGCGGCCTGGTCGTCGAACATCTGGAACCGAGTCTCGGCGACGGGCAGCCCGGCGAGCGCCAGGGCGCGCATGCTCACATGCTCGGCTAGTGCCTGGTCCTTCATCCGGCTGATGCCGGGCTTGACGATGTGGGTGGAAGCTGCAGCCCCGATGCCCACGCCCCATCCATTGTCGACGCGAACGAGCGTGAACTTGCCCTGCCCGCCCGCGAGGCTCCAGTGCTCGTCTTCCTCGTGCCAGGCGGCATCGTCGGCACGCAGCCTCCGGAGCCTGTCTGCGATCTGGCTCTCGCTGACCGGCTCGATGGAGCCTTTCGATGTGAGCGCAGCTTCGATGGCGTCCTCGGGGGCAAACAGGGCCCCGCCTGCGGTGTCGAGCCCGATGGCCGCGACGAGTCCGAGCTCGTCACCCGGCTTGACCCTGTGGCGCGACGCCCAGCGGTCACGTACCTCCTGATGGTCC
>JAKLPK010000272.1 GCA_022013895.1 Cellulomonas sp.
ACCGTCGCCCGGCGCGCCCGGCCACCATGAGGCCTAGTGAGAACAGGCCACCGAGAAGGTAGGCAGCGAACCAGCCGACGAACAGAGCGCCCCAGCCGAACCAACCCAGGTAGAGCCCCAGGACTCCGGCCAGCTTGACGTCCCCCAGCCCCATGCCGTGCGGCACCAACAGCCGGGGAACGAGGTAGATCGCGAGCATCGCCGCTGCGCCGATCGCCGCCCGGACCAGGGCATCCCAGCGTGGCGAGCCACCGGGATCGGCGCTCGCCAGGATGAGGAGTACAGCTGCGATCGGGTATGAGGGCAGCACGATCGCATCGGGCAGTCGGCGCACATCGAGGTCGATCAACGCGAGGGCGATCGACACGGCCACCAGGTAGAGGACTGCAGGCAGGACCCAGGTAGGGCCGGTCCACCACGCTGCGGCACCGAACGCGACCGCGGTCGCTGCTTCGACGAGCGGGTAGCGGATCGAGATCGGTGCGCCGCAGTCCCGGCACCGGGCACGTAGCAGCATCCAGGAGACCACGGGAAGGTTGTCGAACCATCGGATGGGGTGCCCGCAGTTCGGGCAGGCACTTGGCGGCGACACGACCGAGCGTCCGCGCGGGACGCGCCAGACCACGACGTTGAGGAACGAGCCGACAGCGCCACCCACGAGGGTCGCCAGGACGACCAGGGTTCCGGTCATCCGTTCTTCCTCACGTGCGCAGGCTAGCCGGCGTGTCGATCTCGCCGAGGTACCGTTGCTCCCACTGAGCACCGACCCAGTCCGGGAAGTAGGGCGGTGCCGAATACCGCAGCCGCGAGTCGTAGACATAGTTCTTCATGTAGCCGTTGCCGCTGGTCGACGAGGAACTCACGCCCTGCCCGACGATGCCGCGGTACTTCTGAGCGATGGATCCGTTGACCTGGAGCGTCCCCTGGTAGCCGGCCGTGCTGTACATCTGCACGAAGAACGAGTGCTGGAGGGTCTGGATCGAGGCCATGACCTGAACGCCGGGGCTGACCCCGCCGTAGTTCCGCGGCCAGCCGCTCTGAACCACAGCAGTGGTCTTCCTGGTCGTCCCGGAGTAGGTCGCGAGCTGGGGGCTGATGACCTCGACCGAGTTGGTGGCCACGAGTCCCAGCTTGTCCGAACCGGTCAGCCCGTTCGCCAGCATCACGTCGCCCGCGACGATCACGGACTGCGCGGTCGCCACCGTGACCCTGCCCTTGAGCGTGCCTTCGATGTAGGCATTGCCTTCACGGCAGTACTTGGTCGTTGACAGCATGTTGACGTCAGCCGTGTAGCTCGAGGAGTTCGTACCGTTGTACGTCCCGAGCGGCAAGGTGGCACCGGTTGGGCCGCCGAGCTCACTGGCGTAGCACTGCCGGGCGGTCGCGGTCGAGGACCCCACGTAGATCACGCCGTTGTCCGGGACGGGAACCGTCGCACCTGCGGTGCTGTTCAGTGCATCGACGTCCCCGCACGTGGTGGTGCTCCCGCCCGGCACCTGGGTGACGGTGGGTGCGGTCGAGTTGTTCACCGAGGTCTTGTTCCAGACCGTCATGGTGCCGTCGCTGTTGAAGACGATACGGGTCGACCCGTAGTAGTGGCAGCCGGGTTTGGAGGCCAGGGCTGCTGACGTGTCATCGAGCTTCTTCGGTTCGGAGTAGGCCGGCTGGACGGAGAAACGTGCCTTCGAACTGGATCGAAGGCAGCTGTTCCAGGTGGAGGTGGTCGCTGTCACCGATTTGCAGGTCGGATTGGCGCTCTCGAAAGACGCCTTGAAGTACGGCCCGTAGCCATCGGTGGCTACTGCGTCGTTGGAGAAGACGTCTCCGTTGAGCACGTCTCCGTCGGCGAACACGATCTCCTGGCAGCTCGCCGACGAACGTCCCGTGTACCAGTAGAGCGCGTCGCTGGTGCCTCCGCATGCGGTCGGTACCGTCCCGCTGTACGCCTGGGTGTTGGCCGGGTCCGCCGACTCGAAGTCGGTGTAGTACACGTAGTCCGACGAAGAGCTCTTGCCGAGCCGCGCCTCGAGGGTCCGGTACTTGCCGTTCACTCGGCCGGTGGAGGTCACGGTGAGCAAGGTGTTCGACGCGACGTCCGCGGCGTTCACGGAGTAGTGGAAGAAGGCGTCCTTGTCGCCGGTGTCCCCGGTGGTCACCGGGGCCCAGCCCGCTGCCGTCGCGCTTGTCCACCCGCAGGCGTTGGTGTCGCTGATCGGGCCCTGCAAGGCCGCATTGGTGCAGTCGACCGTGGAGTAGTAGGTGTCGTCACGGTTGAGACGGGCGAGGTAGTCCTCGATCCCGGACTGGGCCGCGGCCTCCGCTGCCAGGTAGTCCTGATCGCCTCGGGCGAACTGCGTCGACCCGATGCTGTAGGCCAGTCCAGACAGTGCCAGCATCGCCAGCACCAGCATCGAACCGACCACCAGGACGAGGGCGTTGCCTTCGTCTTCGGCCCTCCTTGGTTCGGCCGAGATGCGGTAGATGCGTCTCAAACTCATGGCGTCGCCGTCGCCTCCGTATTGATGGCAGCCTGCGCGTTCGGCAGGTAGACGCGTTGGATGTACGTGGATGGGTCGACCGTCGTGGCGTTCGGGGCCCGCACGGTGACGGTGAGCTCGACTGCGACGAGGTTGCCCAGGTCGTCGCTGCTCAGCGACCCTCCCGCGGCGTCCGGGTCGAGGACCGTGTCGCTGCCCAGCTTGTAGTACTGGAAGATCGGCGCATCGGTCGTCACGACCCCCGCCGCCAGGTCGCGGTCGGAGACCGTCGCCAGGCACGCTGCGCTGGCGCCGACCGCACTCGCGTCGCAGTAGGTGTAGCCAGCCGTCTCGGAGTAGGACAAGGGCACCTGGATCCGCTCCTTGAGCACGGCGCTGTCGACCCAGTACGTGACCCGGCTTGGACCGATCGCGTTCCCGGCGTTGTCCAGGTTGGCGTAGAACTGCACTCGGTCGTCCTGGCCCACGAGGAACGCGTCGACCGAGCATGCCGTTCCGCAACCGGAGGCAAGCTGGCTGGGCTTGACGGACGTTCGCAACGTCTTGCTCATCGCTTCGATGGCCGTCCGCGCGGAGTCGATCTGGTCCTGACGGCTGATGTTGGCCGCGTTCGCCTTCGTGAAGTTGATGGTGAGCGAGGTGACGGTCACCAGGACGACCAGGAAGAGCGCCATCGCGACGAGCATCTCGACCAGACTCGTCCCATCGTCGTCCTGCCAGACCCGCAGTCGGTTCATGGGCCGACCGTCGTCGTCTTGTTGGAGGTCACGTACGGCAGCGCCAGGGGGCCCGCGGTGGTGCTCGCCACCTGGAAGTAGCCCTGGCGGTAGCAGGTGCCGTTGCTCCTGGACCGTGCCCAGGCGGTGTAGGTGACCGTTCCGGAGGAGGGCGCCGTCACGGTCTGGACCAGGGTCGACTGGCCGGCGGAAGACACCACCCAGGTGGCCTGGGATGTGGACGGACAGGTGGTACCGGTCCAGACTGCGAAGCGGCCGTTGGTCGGGACCCCGGTCAAGGTCAGGCTCACGCTGACCGGCCAGCTGAAGGACTGGCTGGCCCCGTACGCGATGGTCACCGGAAGCCCGTCCGGCACGTTGACGCAGGTCGAGGACGCGGTCGTCCCGCTCGTCGCCCACAGGAAGTAGCTGCCTGCGGGGAGCGTCGCCCCGCCGGTGGAGCCCGCCGTCACATCGATCGCGAGGGTATCCATCGTCGTCGGACAGCTCGTGAGGGTGGTCAGTCCGGAGGCTGCGACGTTGAGCGCCCACAGTGTGCTGCCTGCTGGTGCGTTGACCAGGGTCAAGGTGCTTGTCGCCCAGGTCACCGTCCCGTTCGAGCCGGTGGACAGGTCCACCGCCGAAGGCCCAGGCGAACAGGAGAAGCCCGTGCCCCAGGCGTAGAGGTCGTAGGAGCCAGGAAGCACGGTGAGGCTGCCGCCGGTCCCCGAGACGCTGGCGGCGACCCCCTCCGTGGTGGAGCAGGCGGTTCCGGTCGGCACGGCGCGTACGGCCGTGGTTCCCGTCGGCAGGTTCGCCAGCGACACGTTGGCGACGTCGACCCCGACATCGAGCGTGATGCTGCCACCCGCCGCCAGCTCCTGGGTGGCGTAACCGTCGACCGGGGCGCTCGTGCCCAGGTAGGCCCCGTAGGAGGTCGGCCAGAGGTCCGTCACCGTGCTGGTCAGTCCGGTGACGGTGCGCGCGGTCTCACCGGACGCGCCGGCGAACTCCGAAGCAACGAGCGTCACCGTGGACCCGGAGACCATCTCGTCGGTAAGGGTCCCGCCACCGTTCGCGACCAGCTGCAGCACGACGGAGCCCGGGCGTGCCACCTGGAAGCTGACTCCGGTGAAGAGGTTGCCCTGCAGGAGCACACCGCTGGACTTGGTCGGCGAGGTGGACCCCGAGATGTCGACGTAGCCGGAGCTCGTCACGGAGATCGCGTAGGTGCTGCCCGTCGTCGCCGCGGGTGTGACCTCGATGACCGCGCAGCCGGTCGTGTCGGTGACCGCGGAGGCGGTCGATGGGCCCGCTGCGGTGACCTGGACGCCGGCCAGCGGGGCCGCGGTGTTGTCGGTGACGGCGACGGCGATGAACGAGGCGGTCTCCGAGATGCCGACCTTCTTGGCCGGTGCGAGGTTGGCGACCTGCACCACGGGCTCGACCGACCCCATCGACGGCCAGGTGACCGAGACGACGACGTGCAGGGTCGGGTACTTGACGAGGGTGCCGCCGGAGCAGGTCGACTCGCCGGTGCCGGTGAGGTTCCAGCTGGCCGACCGTGTCACCGTGTAGGCGGTGCCGTCCACGACGAGCGGCTCTCCTGCCGTACCGCCTGTCAAGGGATTGGCGTTGACCACCACACCCTCGTCGGCGATGTCGGTGGGCCCTGTCGTCGAGGCGTTGAACTCCTGCCGCACGAGGTCGAGCTCGCGTGACGCGAGGTTGGCGGCGGCGATTCGGCTGCGGTTGGAGACGCCGGTGGACTGGGTCTGGAGGATGACCGCCAGCGTCGAGGCAGCGATGATCGCGAAGATCGTCATTGCGATGACGACCTCGATGAGGGTGAAGCCGTCGTCCAGTGTCCGCCGGCCACGCCGCACCGTGCGTTGGTGCCGAGCCACTGAGTCTCCTCCCACGCGCCGAACTAGGAACCGTCGGTGGCGGATGGGGTTGCCATCCGCCACCGACGTTCTGCCTACCTAGATCAGCTCTCTGCGAGGCCCGCGTCCGGGGTGAACGTGAAGGTGGCCGTCGAGTCGTGCGAGTTGGTGCCGGTCACGGTCCAGTCGTCGGAGCTCGTGCAGACGAACGCGACGCTGACGCCTTGAGTGCGGTTCGAGACCTTCGCGAGAGACGCGGCATCTGCGCCGAGCTGGTAGTCGGCATCGGTCTGGCTGAAGACCGGGCATGCTTCGTTGTCGACGAACCAGGTCTGTACCTCCTGGCCGACGATCGCGGTGTCGGACCGGGTCGCCGTGTTGTACGCCTTCGTCCGCTGGTTGAGGAACACGGGGATGGCGATGGCCGCCAGGATCCCGATGATGATCATGACGACGAGGAGCTCGATCAGGGTGAAGCCCTGGTCCTTGTCCTCCATGCCCTTACGGATACGAGCGCTCACTGTCAGCTCCAGAGGTGGTCGGTGTCAGAACCCATGTCCGGCGATCGCCGGGCCATCACTTGCACCTGTCACATCGGATCGTGACCGGAGACCTTGAGTCCGTTCACCCGCCTGGCCGCGCCATTCACTCGTGTGGGTCTGCCGCTCGTCCCCGATACCTGGTCTCCCGGCGGTAGGCGCCAGCAAGCAGCGCGACGGTCGGTCGCGCGCGGCCCGCGAGGAGTCAGTTGATCAGGTCGAAGATCCCGAAGATAGGCATGTAGAGGGCGATCACCATCGTCCCGATGATGGCCCCGATCACCACGATCATCAGCGGCTCGATCAGGCTCGTGAGCTGCTCGGTGGTTGCCTCGACCTCGTCGTCGTAGAACTGGGCGACCTTCGCCAGCATCGTGTCCAGCGCCCCCGTCTCCTCGCCCACCGCCATCATCTGCACCACCATCGGTGGGAACACCGGCTGCAGCGCTAACGGCCCCGCCAGGGTGTTGCCCTGGCGTACGGACTCCTGGACGGCCTTGGCAGCATCCTCGATCACCAGGTTGCCGCTGGTCTCGCCCACGATCTCCAGGGCCTGGCGCAGAGGCACGCCCGCATGCAGCATGGTGCCGAGATTGCGGGTGAATCGGGCGACCGCGATCTTGCGGAACAGCGGCCCGAACACCGGCAGCCGAAGCTTCAGCGGGTCGACCTTGGCGCGCACGTTCCGGTCGTTCTTGTGCCTTCCCCACCACACCGAGAAGGCAGTGAGCAGCACCAGAAATGGCAAGATCGTGATCTTCACGCCCTGCGACATGTACACGAGCACCTGCGTGAGGAAGGGCAGCTTGCCGCCCAGCGTGGTGAACATCCCCGAGAACACCGGGACGATGAAGAGAAGCATGCCGATGCAGGCCAGGATCGCCACCACGAACACGACCACCGGGTAGGTCATCGCGCTCTTGATCTTGCCGCGCAGCTTGACCTCGGCCTCGAAGTTGTCGGCGATCGACAGCAACGCCTGGTCGAGGAACCCGCCCACCTCGCCGGCGCGCACCATGTTGAGCATGAGCGGTGGGAAGACCTCGGCGTGCTTGCCCATCGCCACCGACAGCGCCAGGCCAACCTCCACGTCGTTGCGCACCTGTGCGAGGACCTTCGCCAGCGGTTTGGACTCGGTCTGCTCTGCAAGGATCGACAGCGCACGCAGCAGCGAGAGCCCCGAGTCGATCATGGTGGCAAGCTGCCGGGACATCACCGACAGGTCCTTGAGCTTGATCCGATCCCCCATGCCGGGGATCGAGATCTCGGTGTTGAGCCCGCCGGTCTTCACCTCGTTGATCGACAGCGCCGCGAGCCCCATCTCCTTGAGGCGGTTGGCCACCGCTGCGGAGTTGCTGGCCTCGACCCGACCCTTGACGATCTTCCCCTGGCGATCCCGGACCGCATACTCGAATGTCTTGGTGCCCGTCGCTGTCGTGCTCATCAGAACGCCCCGTTCCCGAACGTCATCGCGGCGTGCTGGCCGCCCAGACCCGCCGACCCCTGGCTCTGCCCCGAGTAGCGGCCCGTCAACCGGTTGAAGTCCTCAACCTCGTGGGCCTTCTCCAGACCTGTCTCATGGCTGATCCGCCCGGTGCGCACAAGCTCGGCCAGGTGCTGGTCCAGCGTGTGCATACCCTGGTTCGCACCCGCCTGCATCGCCGAGTACATCTGGTGGGACTTGCCCTCGCGGATCAAGTTTCGGATCGCAGGAGTGGCGACCAGGACCTCCGTCGCCACCACCCGCCCCGGTGCATCGGCCCGTTTGCACAGCGTCTGGCACACGATCCCCTGCAACGTCCCCGCCAGCTGAGTCCGGATCTGGCCCTGCTGAGCCGATGGGAAGACGTCGATCACCCGGTCGATGGTCTGCGCCGCATCCTGCGTGTGCAGGGTCGCAAGTACCAGGTGGCCCGTCTCAGCCGCGGTCAGCGCGACCGAGATCGTCTCCAGATCACGCATCTCACCTACGAGCACAATGTCCGGGTCCTGCCGCAGCACGTGCTTGAGCGCACTGGCGAACGAATGGGTGTCCTGCCCGACCTCGCGCTGGTTCACCAGGCAGCGCTTGTGCCGGTGCAGGAACTCGATCGGATCCTCGACCGTCATGATGTGGTCCGACCGCGTGCGGTTGGCAAGGTCGAGCAGCGAAGCCAAGGTCGTGGTCTTGCCGGAACCGGTCGGTCCGGTCACCAGTACCAGTCCGCGCGGGAGACCCGCGAAGGTGGCCACCACCGGTGGGATACCGAGCTGCTCCAGCGGCAGGATGTCGTACGGGATGAGGCGGAACGCGGCCCCGACCGACTCCCGCTGCTGGTAGATGTTCACCCGGAAGCGGGCCACACCACGCACCGAGTACGACATGTCGAGCTCGAGGTCCTCCTCGAACCGCTCCCGCTGCCGCTGGGTCAGGATGGCGTAGAGCACCCGCCGCAACGGGTCTTGTGCCATCACGCCGTACTGCTCCAAGGGGATCAGGGAGCCGGACACCCGCGCGGTCGGGGGGGCCCCTGCCGTCAGGTGCAGGTCGGAGGCGCCCAGACGGACGAGCTCGGTAAGCGTCGCGTCCAGGTCGAGATCCCCGGGCTGTCGGGCCGTGACCGAGCTTCGGAGGTTGGGCCGCACCGCCGTCGGGCCATGGGACCCGACCGGGGGTGCCGCTGCGGGTTCGCTCATCGACAGACCTCCTGGTGAGCAGCGTTCGGATCAGCGTTCATGCCACGACTCGCAGGATCTCGGCGACCGACGTCATCCCGGCGACGACCTTCGCCCACCCGTCGTCCCGAAGAGTGACCATCCCCTCCGAAACGGCAGTCGAACCGATGTCGGCACTCGACGAATGCTGGACGGCGTGCCGCTCGATCGCCTCCGACACCGGCATCACCTCGTGCAGCGCGATCCGACCGTGGTATCCGGTCTTCGAGCACGCGACACAGCCGACCGGTCGATACAGGTGCGGCAGCGGCTCGCCCTCGCTCCACGGGTACCGGGCAGACCGTAGGTCCGCCGGGCTCGGCGCATACGGCTCCCGACACTTGTCGCAGAGCTTGCGGGCGAGACGCTGCGCAACGACGCAGTCCAGAGCGGAGCCGACCAAGAACGGCTCGATCCCCATCTCCACCAGGCGTGTGACCGCCGACGGTGCATCGTTCGTGTGCAACGTGGAGAGAACCATGTGCCCGGTAAGGGCGGCCTCGATCGCGATCTGCGCGGTCTCGTGGTCACGGATCTCACCGAGCAGCACCACGTCAGGGTCTGACCGAAGGATCGAGCGCAGCGCCCCGGCGAACGTCAGTCCGGCCTTCGGATTCACCTGGACCTGGTTGATACCCGGCAGTCGGTACTCGACCGGGTCCTCGACCGTGATCACGTTGATCTCGGGACGCGCGACTGCATTCAGCGTCGCGTACAACGTGGTCGACTTACCCGAACCGGTCGGCCCGGTGACCAGGATCATCCCGTACGGCTTCGTGAAGGACGCGCGGTAGGTCTCGTAGTTACGGTCCAGGAAGGCGAGGTCGCGCAGGTCGAGACTCGCCGTGGAGTTGTCCAGGATGCGCATGACGACCTTCTCGCCCCACACCGTCGGCAGCGTCGCCACCCGGAGGTCGATCTTGCGACCGTTGTGCACCACCGACATACGCCCGTCCTGGGGCTTGCGCTTCTCCGCGATGTCGATGTCCGACAGGATCTTCACCCGGCTGATGACGGCGCCCTGGATCTGCTTCGGGGAGTGCTGCACCTCGTGGAGCACTCCGTCGATGCGGTACCGGACCCGCAGGTCGCGTTCGGTCGGTTCGATGTGGATGTCGGAGGCGCGGTCAGTGATCGCCTGGGTGACCAGCAGGTTCACATATCGAACGATCGGCGCGTCGTTCTCGACGACATCGCCCACGCGTGCAAGGTCGAAGGCCTCAGGCTGAGTCTGCTGCTCCTCGAACGCCGTCGACAGGTCGTCCATCTCATCATCGGCCCGGCAGAACCGGTCGAGGGCCCGCAGCAGGTTGTCGCGGGTGGCCACGACCGGCGTCACCGGCATGCTCGACGCTGTGCGCACATCGTCGACCGCGAGCACGTTCCCGGGGTCCGACGTCGCCAGCAGCAGCGCCCCGTTGACGAACGCCACCGGCAGCACGGTGTAGCGCCGGCACAGCGCGGCCGGGACGACCGCGACCGCGGCCCGGTCGACGGCGTAGTCGTCGAGGTCGATGAACTTCATCCCGACCTGGGCGGCCAATGCCCGCACCAGCTGGTCCTCGCTCAGGATGCCCAGCTCGACCAGGGTGCGGCCGAGGGACTGGCCCTTGGACACCTGCTCGTCGAGGGCAGCGAGGAGCTGTCCCTCGGTCACCAGTCCTTCGTCCAGCAGGATCTCGCCCAGCTGCTTCACCCGGTGCCTCCCACGCCTCGCCCACGGTCCTTCTGCCTCATCGGCAGCCGGGGGCGCGAATGTGAGGGGTGATCAGGCCGGGGAGAGGGCCCCCCGCAGCGCGGCGTCCATCTCGGCGAACGGGGCGTCGTGGCCGGTCATGAGGCGGACCTGCTCGCAGGCCTGGTGCAGCAGCATCCGCTCACCGGTGATCCCGACCCCGCCGGACCGCTGCCAGGCGTGCAGCAGCGGGGTAGGGCGCACGTCGTACCGGGCGTCGAGCAGCACGCCGGACAGCGGGCCGAGCTCGGCCGCCACCACATCGGCACCGTCCTCGGGCACGGTGGACACCACGAGGTCGGCCCTCGTCAGCCCCTCCGGGGCCTCGTGCAGCGGACGCAACGTGATCTCGACGCCCATCCGGTGGGCCGCTGGCATGAGCGCCGCCGCCCGTGCGACCGAACGCACGTAGACCACCGGGGTGGTCACGCCGAGCTGGGCGAGCGCGGCGAGCGCGGCCGACGCGGTCGCTCCCCCACCGAGCACGGCAGCCGTGCGCGCGGTCACGACCCCGACCTCACGGAACGCCTCGACGATCCCGTAGACGTCGGTGTTCGCGGCGACCGCGGGGCGCCCCTGGGCGTCGACGATCACCGTGTTCGCCCCACCGACCACCCGGGCCAGCGGTTCGACGTGGTCGACCATGTCCAGCACGGCCGCCTTGAGCGGCATGGTGAGCGACAGACCGGCCCAGCCGGAGTCGAGCCGCGCCATCGCCTCGGGGAGCTCCGGGACCGTCACGTCGTACGCGTCGTACGTCCAGTCGTCGAGCCCGAGCGCGGCGTAGGCCGCCCGGTGCAGCACAGGTGACAGCGAGTGGGCGATCGGGTGCCCGTAGACCGCGGCGCGCAGCGCGGTGCGGCGCCCGCTCACGGCGTCGCCGTCGCAGTCTCGTTGGCGGCCAGCCACTCCTGGTACTGCTGCTTCGCCACCTGGAAGTCGGCGTAGTTGTCGGTGAACACGGTCTCGCCGGTGTCGAGGTTGACGGTCACCCAGAACAGCCAGTCGCCGTCGGCCGGTGCCAGCACCGCATCGATCGACGCCTCACCGGGCGAGGAGATCGGGGTGGGCGTCAGACCCGTGAGCACCCTCAGGTTGTACGGGTTCGACGTGTCCGCCAGCTCGGTGACTGTGAGGTCCATCGCCGACTTGTTGAGGCCGTAGGCCGTCGCCGTGTCGATCTGCAGCGGCATGTCCTTAGCGAGCCGGTTCTCGATGACCCGGGCCATCATGGGCCGGTCCTCGTCCCGGCTGGCCTCCTTCTCGATGAGCGAGGCCTTGATGAGCACGGCCTCCTGCTGGTCGGCGGCAACCCCCTTGGCAGCGAGCACCTCGACGGTCTTGGCGACCATCTGGGAGAGCACCGAGGCTGCGGTGGAGGTCGGGTCGATCTCGTACGTCGCCGGGTAGAGCCATCCTTCGACCTTGCCGCCCGCCTGGTCCGGCAGGCCGATGGCCGTCGGGTCGGCCGCCGCCGCCTGCAGGTCCGCCAACGGGATCGTGGTCTTCTCCGAGACCTTCTGCAGGATCGCTGCGGCCGTCAGCCCCTCGGGGATCGTCACCTTGAGCGACGCCTTGCTGGTCGGGTCGAGGAGGGCGGCGACGGCATCGGACGCCTTCATCTGCAGCAGCAGGTTGTAGGTGCCCGGCTGGATCGACGGGGCATCAGGATTCGCCTTGTACGCCTTGGTGAAGGCGCTCGTCGTGGCGACCACGCCCGCGTCGTACAGGGTCTTGGCCATGTCCGCACCCGTGTCACCCGAGTTGACGACGACCTGGACCGCCGGGCCGCCGGGTCCCGGGTAGTCCTGCACCGAGGTCACCGTCGACTCCGGACGGAACAGCGTCCAGACGACGTAGCCGGCACCCAGCACCATGGCCAGTGCCACGGCCAGCACCAGCAGCGAGCGCACCCGATGGTGCCGCCGGTGCGGGTGCCCGTGGTGCTCCGAGGTCGGCGGCAGGTCCGAGGTGCCGCCGCCGTCCAGCAGCGCCAGCGGCAGCAGGGGGTCGGCCTCGACCGACGTCGCCACGGGTGCCAGACCCTGATCGACGTCCAGTGCCGCCCAGGACGGCGTCGAAGGCGCGCCGACCGTCTGCGCCGCGGCGGCGAGCGGCGTCTGCGGCGCGGCGGGGTGCTGGACAGCCGGCGGCTGATCGGTCGCCGGCCACGCGGCCGGCGACCAGTCGGCGGGCCGCTGAGGTGCCTGCGGCCTCGGTGCCGGTGCCTGCGGTACCGGCGGCTGGGCCTGCGGTACCGGCGGCTGGGCGGCGAGCGGCGTCGCGACGGGTGACTGGACCTCAGGTCGTCCGGTCGGGGGCACGGCGGACCACCGTGGCCTGGCCGGCGGAAGCGTCGCCTGCTGCTGCACGAGCGGCACCGCCGCGGTGTGCGCACCCGGGGCGTGGGGAGACTGACCGGCACCCGGCTGGGTGCCCGGGACCTGGGTGCCCGGGACCTGGGGCGCGCCGTGGGCGCCCGGGTGCGGCGCCGGTGCCCCACCCTGCGACTGCGCCTCGCGCAGCTCGCGCCGGGTCAACCGCCGGGTGCCGGAGGTCGTGGTCTCGGGCTCCACGATGTCCCGCCACGCACTGCCGGAGACAGGACCCTGCCGCCGTCCGTGCGTCTGCTCGTCGCTCACGTCGGTGTCACTCCTGTGTGCTCGTGTGCCTCCTGTGCGCGCCCCCGCTCGGCGCGGGGACGTGTCGGGTCGATCTCGACCTGTTCACCGGGGCGACGCCCCGATGCACGTTCCGCATCCAACGCATCCTGCAGAATCACCACCGCGGCCGCCTGATCCACGACCTGGCGGTGGTTCTTGGTCGACCGGCCGGCCGCCCGCAGCGCCTGGTGAGCGGTGACCGTGGACAGCCGCTCGTCGACCAGCCGCACCTGAACGGGCGCAACGGCCAGCGCAAGCTCACCAGCGTACGCGCGGACCGCAGCCGCCGAAGCGCCCTCACGTCCCGACAGGTGACGTGGGAGACCGACGTACACGCAACCTGCACCTCGTTCGTGCGCCTCCTGCACGATGAGTGCCAACGAGGTCGGACGTGGAAGGGTCGCGACCGGCGTCGCCAGGAGCCCGTCCGGGTCCGAGGTCGCAAGGCCCACGCGGACGGAGCCGACGTCGACCCCGAGCCGCACCACCCGCTCCGCCCGCACGGGCCCGTCGTTCAGCGGGCCACCGCCGCCGTCACGGCGTCGAGCGCCTCCTCGACGGCGTCCAGACGTGTGCCGCCACCCTGCGCGACATCGTCCTTGCCACCACCTCCACCGCCGAGCACACCGGACGCTGCCCGGACGAGTGCCCCGGCCGCCAGACCTGCGCTGCGCGCCGCACCGTTGGTGGCGACCACGATCGCGACCCGGTCGTTGACCGTTCCCGCGACCGCGACCACCGCGGGTGCCGACTCACCGAGTCGAGCCCGCACATCGAGCGCGAGGGCCCGCAGGTCGTCGGCCGTCGAGGCGTCCGCGGTGTGATGGGTGACCACGCGCGTCCCGGCATGGTCGACGGCGGAGGCCGCCAATGTCGGCGCCAGCGCCAGGAGCTGGCCCTGGCGAAGCGACGCCAGCTCACGTTCGGCGTCCTTGAGCCGGCCCAGCAGGTTCGAGACCCGATCGCCCAGCTCGTCCGGCCGCGCCCCGAGCAGACCCGAGAGCTGGCCGACGAGCACCCGCTCACGGGCGTGCTCGGCGTAGGCGCCGTCACCGACCAGCGCGTCGACCCGGCGCACGCCCGATCCGATCGAGGCCTCACCGAGCACGGTCACCAGACCGATCTCACCCGAACGCTTGACGTGGGTGCCCGCGCACAGCTCCAGGGACCAGCCGTCACCGATCGACACGACGCGCACCTGGTTGCCGTACTTCTCGCCGAACAGGGCCATCGCCCCCAGCTCACGGGCCTTGTCCAGCGCCATGATCTGATCGGTGACCTCCAGGTCGTCCTGCAGCCGCAGGTTGACCCGCTCTTCGATCTCGGCCATCGCCGAGGCGGGGACCGCCTGACCACGTCGGAAGTCGAACCGCAACCGGCTCGGCGCGTTCTCCGACCCGGCCTGCGTCGCGTCCTTGCCGAGCGACTCCTGCAACGCCTTGTGCAGCAGGTGCGTCGCGGTGTGCGCACGGGCGATCCGGCCGCGGCGCTCGGTGTCGATCGAGGCGAGGGTCGGCTCGCCGACCGTGAGCGTCCCGTCGACCAGCCGACCACGCTGCACGTTCATGCCCTTGATCGGCGCCTGGACGTCGTCCACCTCGACCTTGGCACCGCCGGTGGCCAGGATCGTGCCCTGGTCGGCGAGCTGGCCGCCGGCCTCGGCGTAGAACGGTGTGCGGTCCAGGATCACCTCGACGTTCGCCGGTGCGGTCGCCGCGGGTGCCGGGACGCCGTCGACCAGCAGACCCACCACGGTCGCCGGGCTGGACGTCTGCCGGTAGCCCAGGAACTGCACCGGTTCGGCGAGCTCGGCGCGCAGCGACTCGTACGCCGACAGATCGGCGTGACCCGTCTTCTTGGTGAGCGCATCGGCCCGGGCGCGGGACTTCTGCTCACCCATCAGCCGGCGGAACTCCACCTCGTCGACCGCGACGCCCTGCTCGGCCGCCATCTCCAGCGTGAGGTCGATCGGGAACCCGTAGGTGTCGTGCAGCGCGAAGGCCTCGGTCCCGGACAGCACCGCCGTGCCCTGCGGCCCGGCCTCCTCGCGCACCCGGCGGACCGCGCCGTCCAGGATCGTGGTCCCCGAGGCGAGCGTGTGCAGGAAGGACTCCTCCTCGCCGTACGCGATCTGCGAGATCCGGTCGAAGTCGGCGGCCACGTTCGGGTAGGACGCGCTCATCGCGTCCCGGCTCGCCGGGAACAGGTGCGGGAGCACGGCCTCGCCGACCCCGAGCAGCCGCATGGACCGCACGGTGCGGCGCAGCAGACGGCGCAGCACATAGCCGCGGCCCTCGTTGCCGGGCGTGACCCCGTCGCCGATGAGCATGAGCGAGCTGCGCACGTGGTCGGCGACGACCCGGAAGCGCACGTCGTCGTCGCCGTCGGCACCGTAGCTGCGACCGGTGACGAGCTCGGCCTGCTCGATGACCGGGAAGACCTCGTCGATCTCGTAGAGGTTCTCCTTGCCCTGCAGCACGAACGCCAGACGCTCGAGCCCGGCACCCGTGTCGATCGCCTTCTTGTCCAGCTCACGCAGCAGCGGGTAGTCCTTGCCGGTGCCCTCACCGCGCAGGAACTGGTCGAACACGAGGTTCCAGATCTCCAGGTAGCGGTCACCGCCCGGGTCGACCGTGCCGCCCTCGGCGTCCGGGCCGTACTTCGGCCCGCGGTCGATGTGGAACTCGGCGCACGGCCCGGCCGGACCAGGCTGACCGGTGTCCCAGAAGATCTGCTCACGCGGCAGACGGACGATCTGCCGACGATCGATGCCCACCCGCTGCAGGGCATCGAGCGATTCGGCGTCCTGGTCCCAGATCGTCACCCAGAGCTTGTCACCGTCCAGCCCGTAGGCACCGGACTCCGGGTGGCTCGTGAGCAGGTCCCAGGCGAACTCGATGGCCCCGGTCTTGAAGTAGTCACCGAACGAGAAGTTGCCGTTCATCTGGAAGAACGTGCCATGCCGCGTGGTGCGCCCGACGTTCTCGATGTCGTTGGTCCGGATGCACTTCTGCACGCTCGCCACCCGCGGCCACGGTGCGGTCTGGGTGCCGAGGATGTACGGGATGAATGGGACCATGCCGGCGATCGTGAACAGGATCGAGGGGTCGGGCGAGATCAACGGCACGGACGGCACGAGGGCGTGGTCCTTGCTCGCGAAGTAGTCCAGCCAACGCTGGCGGATATCGGCGGTACGCATCGGAGGTCCTCGAGGTTCGCGGTGGACGCGGGGTAGGGGCGGGGCTAGAAGGCGTAGCCGTCATCGTCGTCGGGGTCCTCGGTGGGCTGGTCGGACCAGTCCTCCGAGATCCGCCGGGACCAGCGGTCCTCGTGCGCACGACGGGCGCGTAGAGCCTCCCGGGCGGCGGCGCCGTCGGCGGCCAGCGCGCTCGGGTCGCGGTCACCGATGAGCGCCGACATGAGCTCGGACTCCTTGGCGGCCCAACCCGCGTCGAACTCCGAGCGGGCGTGACGCAGCACCTTGGCCACCGAGAGTGCCGTGTCGACGGCTCCGGTCGCGGGTTCGGGGACGACCTGAGCCATCCACTCCCGGCCCCGGCGGATGACGAGCACGGTGAGCCCGACGCCGACCCCGACCCACAGCAGCCGGCGCATCAGCGTGCCCCGCCGCCCAGGACCCGACGCACCCCCGCGCTGAACGCGGCGATCTTGAGCATCGGACGTCCGACGGTCGCTGCGAACAGCGCGGTGAGGGCCGACACGTTCTGCGAGACCTCGGCCGCGGCGGTGGTGACCTGGTCGACCTTCTCCAGCTGGCCGTTGGACGAGGCGACCAGTGCGGCGGCCTCGTCGATCACCGGCAGCGTGTGCTCTGTCAGGTCGTGCACCGAGACGCGGGCCTCGTCGAGCACCCGGCCGAGCTTGACGAGCGGGACCGCGAGCACACCCACGAGCAGCACGAACGCGACGGCCGCGATCAACCCGGCGATGTCGCCACCGGACATGGGCGTCCTCCTGTCTCATCGGGTGCACCCACGACGGGCACCCCACGACCCTACAAGCAGCCGACGAGCACGAACGCCCCGCCGCACGGGTGCGACGGGGCGTTCGACG
>JAKLPK010000273.1 GCA_022013895.1 Cellulomonas sp.
GAGGCCGAGGCGCGCCGACCCGCCGACGTCCCGGCGAACCCGCCGTCGCACGCCGACCTGGTCGCCGCGGCCCGTGCGGCCGGCATCACCGGGTCCACCCAGGTCTCGGCCGAGGCCGACCACTGGACCGGCAGGACCGCCGAGGACGACGAGGCCGCGGCCCTGGCCGTCGAGCCCCACACCCACTGACACCCGCTCCACCGGTTCGAAAGGAACCTCATGACCACCCGCTCGCTCGTGGTGCTGTCCGGCGGCGTCTCGCAGCCGTCCAGCTCCCGACTGCTCGCCGACCGGCTCGCCGGTGCCACCGTGTCCGCACTGGCCGCCCACGGGCAGACCGCGCAGGTGCGCACGGTGGACCTGCGCGACCTGGCCCACGCCACCGTCGACGCGACCCTCACCGGCTTCGCCTCCGGGCCGCTGCGCGAGGTGCTCGACGCCCTCGCCTCCGCCGACGGTGTAGTGCTGGTCAGCCCGGTGTACGGGGCGTCGGTGGCCGGGTTGGTCAAATCGTTCCTCGATGTGCTGGAACCCGGCACGCTGGACGGGGTCCCGGTGCTGCTCGGTGCGACCGGCGGCACCGCCCGGCACTCCTTGGCCCTGGAGTACGCGCTGCGCCCGACGTTGGCCTACCTGCGGGCCGCCGTCGTGCCCACGGCTGTGTTCGCCGCGACCGACGACTGGGCCACCGCCGGGTCGGAGGACCTTCGCCCGCTGCCCGAGCGGATCGACCGGGCCGGGGCCGAGCTCGCCGCCGCGGTCGAGGCCCGCGGGCACGTGGACGCCGTCGGCCTCTTCGACGACGTCCCATCCTTCTCGGACCTCCTCGGCGGCGCCTGAGGCCGCTCCCCTCCCCCCTCCCGCCCGGTTCCTCCCCACCGGCCCGAGGCCCCGGGAACCGGGCACGTGGGAAAGCCAGACCCGGCGCGTCGTCGGCCCTGGTGACCAGTTGCCGGAGCTCCGGGGCCCGGCGGGGGCGGGCCGGGAGTCCGGGGCGACTTCACCGAGGCCGGAGGGGGCGGGCCGGGGGCGGGGGCGGTCGGGAATGGGCGGGGGGTGTTCACCTAGTCGCCCGCGGGAGTTCACCGGAGTGGGGGCCGTCGGACGCGTGACTGCGTTACTCCTGGTCACGCTCATTCCGACCCCGAAGAAGGACCCCGATGCGCAGGCTTCTGATCCTGGCTCCCACCACCCTCACCGTGCTCGCCCTGGCGGCCTGCGGCTCGACCGCGAGCACCTCGTCGTCGGCCTCGGCCTCCGCCGCCGGCGGCACCATCTCGACCGCTTCGGTCGACGCCGGCTCGTGCGGCAGCACCGTCGCCGAGCTCGCCGCCTCGGCGAAGGAGGAGGGCTCGATCGACCTCATCGCCCTGCCCGACACCTGGGCGAACTACAAGGGCGTGCTCGCGTCCTACACCAGCCTCTACGGCGTGAAGACCACGGTCTCCAACCCCGACGCGTCGTCGGCCGACGAGATCACCGCCATCACCACGCTGCGCGGCCAGGCCGGTCAGCCCGAGGTCGTCGACGTCGGCCCGTCGTTCACCAGCCAGCTCATCTCCGAGGGCTACGCCGACACGTTCAAGCCGAGCACCTGGGACGAGATCCCGACCGACCTCAAGGACGCCGACGGCCAGTGGGTCGGGGCCTACTACGGCCTGATGTCGATCGGGGTCAACACCACCCTCGTGGAGAACCCCCCGACCAGCTGGGCCGACCTCCTCAAGCCCGAGTACAAGGGGCAGGTCACCCTCAACGGTGACCCGCGCGAGGCCGGTGCCGCGTTCGCCGCGGTGATGGCGGCCTCGCTCGCCAACGGCGGATCGTTCGACGACATCACGCCCGGGATCGAGTACTTCGCCAAGCTCAAGGCCTCCGGCAACCTGCAGACCGTCGATGTGACCGAGGCCAGCCTGCTGTCCGGCGAGGTCCCGATCGCGCTCGACTGGACCTACAACTTCCCGGCCGTCGCCGAGTCGATGGCGGACGCCGGCTTCGAGCTGACCTCCACCGTCCCGTCCGACGGGGTGTACGCCAGCTACTACGCCCAGTCGGTCGTGACCGAGGCCGCGCACCCGTGCGCCGCCAAGCTGTTCGTCGAGCACCTGGTGAGCGACGACGGCGCCCTGGCCTACCTCGAGGGCGGGGCCATCCCGGCCCGCTACGCCACGCTGGTCGAGGAGGGCAAGATCTCCGACGAGCTGGCCGCGACGCTGCCGGACGCCGACACCATCGCGAACATCACGTTCCCCTCGCAGACCCAGATCGACGCCGCCAAGGCGACCCTGGCTGCCCAGTGGGGTCCGCAGGTCGCCGACAAGTGACCGGACCGACCATCGTGACCGCCCGCCGTCAGACGACGGCGGGCGGTCCGCCCCGGGCGCCCCGCCGTACGCTGCCCCCGCTCGGGGCGGTCGCCGCGCTCGCGCCGTTCGTCCTCTTCCTCGCCGTCTTCCTGCTGTGGCCGATGGCCGCGGTCCTGTGGCACTCGATCACCCCGGACGGCCACCTCGGCACGTCCACCCTGGTCCGCGCGCTGTCCGGGCCGTACCGGTCGTCGTTCGTGAACTCGTTCATCCTGTCCGGGGCCTCGGCGCTCATCGGGGGCGTGATCGGCCTGGTGCTGGCGCTCGCCGTGCGCGACCTGCAGCGCCCCGCCTGGATCCGGCCGACGGCCGACGCCTTCAGCTCGGTGGCCTCCCAGCTCGGCGGGGTGCCGCTGGCGTTCGCGTTCATCGCCGCGATCGGCACCCAGGGCCTGGTCACCAAGGCCATGTCGAGCATCGGGATCGACCTGCGCTCGGTGTTCTCGCTGTCCTCGCTGGCCGGGATCACGTTGGTCTACCTCTACTTCCAGATCCCGATGATGTACCTCGTCGTGGCACCGGCCGTGGGTGGGCTGCGCACGAGCTGGCGCGAGGCGGCCGAGCTGCTCGGCGCCGGACCCGTGCGGTACTGGCTGACGATCGCCGGCCCGATCCTGGCGCCCAGCGTGCTCGGCGGCATGGTGCTGCTGTTCATCAACTCCTTCAGCGCCTACGCGACGGCGTACGTGCTGAGCTCGGACACCTCGCTCGTCCCGCTGCAGATCCGGTTCGTGCTGCAGGGCAACGTCATCACCGGTGAGCAGGACCTGGGCTACGCGCTGGTCACCTGGACCATCGTGCTCATGGCCGTCGGGCTGATCGTGATGCAGCTGCTGCAGCGCCGCGCCGCCCGTTGGACGCAGTCATGACCGCGCGGCTCGGCCGGTCGGGACGCTGGATCTTCCTCGTGCTGCTCGGGCTCTACTTCCTGGTGCCGCAGCTCGCGATGGCCCGGTTCGCGTTCCAGAACGTGCCCGTGGTGATGCTCGGACCGGACACCTTCTTCAGCAAGTGGTCGCTGGACGCGCTCGTCGAGGCGTTCGCGCAGCCCGCGCTGTGGAAGGCCGCCGGGGTCTCGGCCGTCCTCGCCGTGCTCACCGTGGCGCTCACCATGCTGCTGCTGGTCCCGCCGACCATCTACATCGAGGTCCGCGCACCGCGGCTGCGCCCCTGGCTGGGTGCGGCGACCCTGCTGCCGTGGGTGATCCCACCCATCGCGCTCGTGGTCGGGGTGGCCGCGACGTTCCGCGCAGTCGCACCCGGGTTCCTGGCCTCGACCCTGTCGCTGGTGCCCTTCTACGCCGTGTGGGCGCTGCCGTTCACCTACCGCGCACTGGACGCCGGGCTGCGCTCGATCAACGCACGCACCCTGGTCGAGGCCGCGACCTCGCTCGGCTCGTCCACCGCCGGCGCCGTGGTCCGGGTGCTGCTACCGAACCTCACCGCCTCGCTGGTCGCCGCAGGGGGGCTGACCACCGCGCTGGTGCTCGGGGAGTTCGCGTTCGCATCCCTGCTGCTCAAGTCCACCCTCCCGACGTACCTCGTCGACTTCCAGCGGTCGGAGGCCCGCGCCGGGATGGCGCTGGCCCTGGCCGTCATGGTGCTCACCGCCCTCGCCCTGGCCGCCGTGGTGCGGCTGCTGCGCCGGCGCGGGCTCGGCACCACGACCCTCGGCATCTAGGAGCCACCATGACCGACCTTCAGACCATGACCTCGACGCAGGGCGTCGAGCTGGCCGGAGTGCGCAAGACGTTCGGCTCCACCGTGGCGCTCGAGCACCTCGACCTCGTGGTGGAACCGGGTGAGCTGGTCTGCCTGCTGGGCCCGTCGGGCTGCGGGAAGACCACGGCGCTGCGCCTGCTCGCCGGGTTCGAGCAGCCGGACGCCGGGACCATCCGGATCGGCGGGAAGGACATCACGACGGTCCCGCCGCGGCGGCGCGGGTTCGGCATGGTGTTCCAGGACTACAGCCTGTTCCCGCACCTGAACGCACGGGCGAACATCGCCTACGGTCTGCGGGTGCGTCGGACCGACGCCGCCACCATCGCCCGCACGGTCGACGCGCTCATCGAGGTGACCCGGCTGGGCGAGCACGCCGACAAGTTCCCGCACCAGCTGTCCGGCGGGCAGAAGCAGCGGGTCGCACTGGCCCGCGCGATCGCGACGAGCCCCGGTCTGCTGCTGCTCGACGAGCCGTTGTCCGCCCTCGACGCCCAGGTGCGCGAGCATCTGCGCGACGAGATCCGGCGCATCCAGCGTGAGCTCGGGGTCACGACGGTCCTGGTCACGCACGACCAGGGCGAGGCGATGGCCATCGCGGACCGGGTCGCGGTGATGAACGCCGGACGGCTGGAGCAGATCGCCACCCCGCGCGAGCTCTACCGGCGGCCGACCACCTCGTTCGTCGCCGGGTTCATCGGGACCGTCAACCGGGTGCGCGCCCGGCGCGGGCCGGACGGGTCGTGGTGGGCGCTCGGTGTGCCGGTCGAGGTGGTCGGTGACCTGGCCGGGACCGAGCAGACCGCGGACCGGTTGGCGATCGTGCGCCCCGAGCAGGTCGAGGTGCGTCCGGCCGCGGCCGGCGCCCGTGTGGTGGCGCTGTCCTTCCTGGGCGCGGTCACCCGCCTCACGCTCGACCACCCCGAGGAGGGGCCGCTGCTCGCCGATGTGCTGTCGGAGAGCACCGATGCGCTGCGGGTCGGCGAGCACGTGAGCGTCGCCGTGCGCAGCGGGGCCGGGGCCGTGGTGCTGGCATGAGCCGCCAGGCGGTGCGTCGATGAGCTGGTTGCCCGGTGAGGCCGTGGACGGCGGGTGGCGCGATCTGCTGCCCGGGCCGGTGGCCGCCAGGACGGGCCGACCACCCCGCGGGACGACGCTGCTCACCCTGGCCCACCTGTCGGATCTGCACCTGTGCGATGCGGCCTCGCCCGCCCGGCAGGAGTACCTCGACCACTTCGGGGACCCGGACAGCCCGTGGGCCGGTCGGCTGCCGGAGATCGGCACGTACCGACCGCAGGAGATCCTCACGCTCCAGGTGGCCGCGGCTGCGCTGGCCGCCATCGGGCGCACGGACCGGGGTCCGGTCACCGGGGCTCCGCTGGACGCCGTGCTCGTGACCGGTGACGCGACCGACAACGCCCAGTCGAACGAGCTGGGCTGGTACGCGGCGCTCATGGCCGGACTGCCGGCGACCGCCGATGCGAGCGACTGGGTGGGTACCCGCGGCTCGTCCCGGTGGTTCTGGCACCCCGAGGGCGCCGACGAGCCCGACCGGCCGACGTCCGTCTACGGCTACCCGCAGGTGCCCGGTCTTGTCGCGGCGGCGAGCGAACCGGTGCGCTCCCCCGGCCTGCCGGTGCCGTGGTTCGGTGTGCACGGCAACCACGACGCCCTGCTGCAGGGCGTCGTCGCACCCGATGCCGAGCTGCAGGCCCTGGCGACCGGCCCACGTCGGGTGATCGACCTGGCGCCCGGTCAGACGCCGCTCGTGGTCCCCGAGGCCGTCGCCGCGGTCGGACCGGCCCGGTACACCCACCTCCCCGATTCGCCGTACGAGCCGGTCCGGCCCGATCCGACACGCGCCCTCGTCGTCCCCGGGCAGTTCGCCGCCGCCCAGGTGTCCGCAGGCGCCGGCGGCACGCCCGGCCCGGGCAACTCCTGGTCGGCCGATGTCGGCGAGGTGCGGCTGCTCGCGATCGACACCGTCAACCCGCACGGCGGCTGGCAGGGGTCGATCGACGAGGCCCAACTCGACTGGCTGGACCGCCGCCTGGCCGAGGCCACCGGCGGGTACGTCGTCCTCACCTCGCACCATCCGTCCTGGACCCTGGTCAACGGGTACGCACCGGCGGGTGCGGGGCGCCGGGTGCTGGCCGATGAGCTGCTGCGGCTGCTGCTGCGGCACACCGGTGTCGTGGCCTGGATCGCCGGTCACGTGCACGCCCACACCAGCCTGTGGCACCCGCGGCCCGCGGCGCTCGGCCCGGCGGGCGGCTTCTGGGAGATCACGACGGCCTCGCTCATCGACTGGCCGCAGCAGGGCCGCGTGCTGGAGCTGGTGCGGGAGTCCGACGGGCTCGCCCTGGCCTCCACGGTGCTCGACCACCTGGGCGCACCCGGGGCGCTGGACGACCCGTTGTCGCTGGCCGGGCTGTCCCGCACGCTCGCGGTCAACGACTACCGGGCGCGCGACGGTCTGCTGGCGGCGGCGGCCGGGCGCCTCCAGGACCGCGACACCGTCTGGCGGCTGCCCGATCCGGGGCGCCGGCTGCGATGAACGCCCGGCCGCGCCGCCGGCTGCCGGCTCAGCAGGTGGCGGTGCGCCCCTCGTAGATCCCGATCTTGGTCTCGATCGCCGCCAGGTGATCGGCCTCCTGGGCCAGGCGCGCGCGCACCCGGTCGCGGTGTGCCCGCAGCAGGGCGAGCCGTTCGAGCTCGTTCCCCTCGCCCGCCCGCACGAGCGCCGCGTACCGGCGCACCTGCGCCACCGGCATGCCGGTGGCCCGCAGCCGGGTGAGCATGGCGGTCCAGGAGATGTCCGCCGGGCTGTAGCGGCGCCGACCGCCCGCATCGCGGTCGACCGCGTCGAGCATCAGCCCGTCGCGTTCGTAGTACCTCAGCGTGTGGGCGGTCAGCCCGGTGACGGCCGAGGCCTGCGCGATGGTGAGCCCGGGCTCGGCCGTCACCGTGCTCATCAGTGCTGCACCGAGGCCATGTCGGGGTAGCGGTCGCCCTGCACCTGATCGGCCAGCGCCGTGAGCGTGGCCAGCTCGGCGGCCGTCAGTGCGACGTCGACCGCGCCGACGTTCTCCTCGATCCGCGCCACGTGGCGGGTCCCGGGGATCGGCACGATGTCGTCACCCTGGGCGAGCACCCAGGCGAGCGCGAGCTGGGCGGGGGTGACGCCCTTGTCCTGGGCCAGGCGCTCGACCTGCTCGACGACCGCGAGGTTCGCCTGCCCGGCGGCGCCGACGAATCTCGGGTTGGCCCGGCGGAAGTCGTCCTCGGCGAGCTCGTCGACCCGCAGCCGCCCGGTGAGGAAGCCACGACCCAGCGGGGAGTAGGCGACGAGCCCGACGCCGAGCTCACGCATCGTCGGGAGCACCTGTTCCACATCGCGGGTCCACAGCGAGTACTCGGACTGGACGGCGGTGATGGGGTGCACCGCCTGCGCCCGGCGCAGGGTGTCCGCATCGACCTCGGACAGCCCGAGGTGGCGCACCTTGCCGGCCGTGACCAGCTCGGCCATCGCCCCGACGGTCTCCTCGATGGGGGTCGCCGGGTCGAGCCGGTGCAGGTAGTAGAGGTCGACGTGGTCGGTGCCGAGCCGCTGGAGGCTGCCGTCGATGGAGCGGCGCACCGTCATCGGCGATGCGTCGTACTGCCGCCGGCCTCCTCGACCTGCGGACATGCCGAACTTGGTGGCGAGCACCACGCGGTCGCGGCGGCCCGCGAGCGCACGGCCGAGCAGCTCCTCGTTGGTGAACGGACCGTAGATCTCGGCCGTGTCCAGCAGGGTCACACCGAGCTCGAGGGCGCGGTCGAGGGTGGCGAGCGACTCGCGCTCATCGGCGCTGCCGGCGGGCGAGGTCGCGCCGTAGAAGGCGGACATGCCCATGCAGCCCAGGCCGAGGGCGGAGGTGGTGAGGGCGGATCCGCTGGTCGCGGAGCCGAGGGTGCGTGCGTGGATCGACATGCCCCCACTCTGCAACTTCGAGTGCACTCGAAGTCAAGGCGGTCGCCGGTTCTGGCACCATGTCCCCATGTCCGCGACGACGACCACCCGTTCTGCCCGCTCGACCGCGTCCGCGGCCGAGCAGCAGCAGGTGGTCCGGCGCGAGCGCACGCACCCACGACGGTGAGCGCCGCCCTGGTCTCCGCCCTGCTCGCGGGGCTGGCGGCCGGTCTGGCCGTCGCCGTCCCCGTCGGGGCGATCGGGGCCCTGCTCGTCACGCTCGGCGCCCGGGACGGCTGGCACAGCGCGGCCGCCGGCGGGCTGGGTGCCGCCACAGTCGACGGGGTGTACGCGGTGGCTGCCGTGCTCGCCGGTGCCGTGCTCGCCCCGGCCCTGGCCGACTGGCGCGAACCGCTGCGCTGGGGTTCGGCGCTCGTGCTGGCGCTGGTCGGGGTGTGGCTGATGCGCCCGGCCTGGACCCCGCCGCCACCGCCCGGGGCCGCACCCGCGCGGTGGTCACCCGCGCGCGCCTACGTCACCGTGCTGGGGCTGACGGCGGTCAACCCGGCCACGCTGGTGTACTTCGCGGCGCTCATCGCCGGTCGCCCGTTCGGTGCGCTCGACGCGACCGGGGCGCGGGTGGCGTTCGTCCTCGGGGTGGTCGTGGCGTCAGCGGCCTGGCAGCTCACGCTGGCGACCGCCGGTGCGACGGCAGGACGATGGCTGGTGGGGCCACGGGGGCGACGCTGGACGGCACTCGTCGGCGGCGGCGTGGTGCTCGCGCTGGCGGTGGGGACGGCGATCGGCTGA
>JAKLPK010000274.1 GCA_022013895.1 Cellulomonas sp.
GGCGAGGCCGCGACCGTTGGCCGCGGCGTGCCGGCGGGCGACGAGCTCGGCGTCGCGCTGGCTGCTCACCGAGACGTACTCCCCGGCCGCCATGGACATGGCGCCGGCGACGAGTGCGGCGATGGCCGCGATCATGATGGCTGAGGTGTTGGAGGTCGCGGCCACGACACCGAGAACGGTCGCCGCGATCGAGACGATGCCGTCGTTGGCGCCGAGGACCCCGGCGCGCAGCCAGTTGAGGTGGGCGGCGGAGAGCGGCTCATGGGTCGTCCCGGCGTCGGGCGTTGACGGCGTGATCGAGGCGGTCTGGACGGCGGTCATGCGACGACGGTAAGCCAGGAATCGTCGGCTGTCACCTAAGGTATGGCTTCTGACCTGCGCATATGTAGGTAAGGCTCGCCTTGTGTCAGATCGATGTGAGGTGTGCCTTGCCTGCCTGACCCAGGACTGTCACAGTGCGCCCACAGCAACCACCTGCAGCACCACCAGACCGGCGTCGTCACTGGCCGCGACGTCGACGACGGCGTCGATCCGCCAGTCGTGGTCACCTTCGGCATCGTCCAGGATCTGCCGGACGGTCCACGAGGAACCGGCGGTGACGACCTGGAACAGGTCCGGTCCGCGGGCAGGTGCTCCGGTGCCGATCTGGTCGTGGTCCGCGTAGAAGGGGTCCAGGGCCGCCGCCCAGCGCTCGACGTCCCACGCGAGTCCCTCGGCGTCCACATCGCCCAGTGCAGCGAGCGCGGTGTAGGCCTCGCGCGCGGCCAGCTCGACGCGACGGAACATCGCACCGCGCACCAGGGCGCGCAGCACCTTCGGTTGTGCGCTCAGCGGCGGTGGGGTGTCGTCGGTGACGGCGGCAAGGCCGGGTTCGGCGTCCGGGTGGCTCAGGTGCTCCCACTCGTCGAGCAGTGAGGAGTCCGTGCGGCGCACCAGGTCGCCCAGCCACTCCAGCAGCTCATCGAGATCCTCGGTGCGTCGTTCGGCCGGGACCGTCTGGCGCAGCGCCCGGAACGCATCGGCCAGGTAGCGCAGCAGCACGCCCTCGGAGCGTTCGAGCCCGTACAGCGAGACGTACTCGGGGAAAGTGGCGGCCCGCTCGTGCATGTCGCGCACCACCGACTTGGGGGACGGGTGCAGATCGGCCACCCAGGGGTTCGTCGTCCGATAGGCGGCGAAGGCGGCCTCCAGAACCTCGGCCAGCGGCCGCGGGTACGTGACGTCCTCCAGCAGCGCCATCCGCTCGTCGTACTCCAGACCGTCGGCCTTCATCGCGGCGACCGCCTCGCCCCGAGCCCGCTTCTCCTGGGCGTACAGCACCTGACGGGGGTCGTCCAGGGTCGCCTCGACCACCGAGACGACGTCGTGGGCGTAGCCCGGATCGGCCTGGTCCAGCAGGTCGAGCGCGGCATAGGCGAACGGCGACAAGGCCTGGTTGAGCGCGAACTCCGCGGGGATGTCGGCCGTCAGGCGCACGCCGAGACGGCGTCCGTGGGGTGCGGCGGGGTCCGGTTCCCACGGTCGTTCGATCACACCGGCGGCGCGCAACGAGCGGTACACGGCGACCGCCTGTCGCACGTGCCGGGCGCGGGCGCCGGGCGGCTCGTGGTTGTCGGTGAGCAGCCGGGTCATCGCGGCCACCGGGTCGGCACCCGTGCGCTGCTGACGCGCGAGCACGTTGAGCACCATGGCGTGCGTCACCGCGAACGAGCTGGTCAGCGGCTCGGGCGGGGAGTCGCGCAGCCGCTCGTACGTCTTGTCCGTCCAGTTCACGTGCCCGGCGGGTGCCTGTTTGCGCACGATCTTGCGCTGCTTGCGCGCATCGTCACCGGCCTTCGCGAGCGCCCGGCGGTTCTCGATCACGTGCTCGGGCGCCATCACCACGACCTCGCCCACCGTGTCGAAACCGGCCCGACCGGCACGCCCGGCGATCTGGTGGAACTCGCGCGCCGACAGGTGACGCATCCGCTCACCGTCGTACTTGACCAGCGAGGTGAGCACGACGGTCCGGATCGGGACGTTGATGCCGACGCCGAGGGTGTCCGTGCCGCACACCACGGGCAGCAGGCCGCGCTGGGTCAACCGCTCGACCACGCGGCGGTAGCGGGGGAGCATCCCGGCGTGGTGCACCCCGACGCCGTGGCGGACCAGCCGGGAGAGCTTGCGGCCGAACCCCGGGCCGAACCTGAAGTCACCCAGCTCGGCGGCGATCGCGTCGCGCTGCGCCCGGGAGGCGAGCGGTGTCGACAGCAGCGTCTGGGCCCGTTCGACGGCCTCCTTCTGCGTGAAGTGGACGACGTACACCGGGGCCCGATGGGTCTGCACGAGCTCCTCGAGCAGCTCGTGCAACGGTTCGACGCAGTAGGAGTAGATGAGCGGCACCGGCCGTTCGGCGTCGGTGACCAGGGCGACCTCCCGCCCGGTGCGACGGACGAGGTCCTCGGCGAAGAACGAGACGTCGCCGAGGGTCGCCGACATGAGCACCATCTGGGCACGGGTCAGCTCGAGCAGCGGCACCTGCCACGCCCAGCCGCGTTGCGGGTCGGCGTAGAAGTGGAACTCGTCCATGACGACCTGGCCGACGTCCGCGTCGACCCCGTCCCGTAGCGCCAGGTTGGCCAGGATCTCCGCGGTGCAGCAGATGATCGGTGCGCCCGGGTTGACTGCGGAGTCGCCGGTCATCATGCCGACGTTGGTCGCGCCGAACGCCTCGACCAGGGAGAAGAACTTCTCGCTGACGAGAGCCTTGAGCGGGGCCGTGTAGTAGGAACGCTGACCCTGGGCGAGCGCCACGAAGTGGGCCGCAGCCGCGATGAGGGACTTGCCGGACCCGGTCGGGGTGGACACCACGACGTGGGCATCGGTCACCAGCGCCAGCAGCGCCTCTTCCTGGTGGGGGTAGAGCGTCAGGCCCTGGTCATTGGCCCAGGCAGTGAACGCCTCGACGAGCGCGTCGGCGTCGGCGCCGTCCGCGGGCAGTCGGGCCGCCAGTGAACCGCGCGATCCGGTGGCGGGTCCGTCGGGCACCGGGCGATCCTCGCACGCCGCGGTGCCCGGGCGATCGGCGCGCCGACGCGACCTTGTCCCCGACGGCCATCGGAGCGGCCTGGTCCACGCCTGTCGTCACCAGCTCGGCCGAACCCGCCCGCGGCCGGGTCGGCGTTGCTAGGCTCACAGACCCGGCGGCCCACGCAGGTTCGTCGTGCCGTGGGGGCAGCGGTCGTGGAGGGGGCACCGTGGGGCGCGAGGGGCAGGCGCAGACATACGTCGCTGCGGCGGTTCGGCAGGTCGAGGTGGTCGAGCGGCTGCGGGCGCTGCGTGCTGACCTTGTCGCGAGCCGGTGGTGGCCGATGCCGGAGCGCCGGGTGCTGCTCCGCGAGATCGCGCGGCTCACCGCATCGCTCGAGCAGGTCGAGGCTGTGCTCGCCGATCGTGATCAGGCCGTCGCCGTCGCCACCTGGCTCATCGACCTCGCGGTCGACGAGACGTCGTCGGGCGCCGTCCGCCCGGGAGACGACGCGCCTCTCCTGGCATCCGCGGTCCTCGAGCTCCTGTCGCGACCCGGCCGCAGACCACTGCCGGGTGAGAGTCGCTACGTGCTCACCGAGCTGCCGCCCCTGGCGGAGCTGCTCGGTGAGGCGGCCGTGCGGCGACACATCGCGATGGCCCCCGCCGGGGGCTAACCGGCAGCGCGACCGCGCGCGGACGCGGGCGCCGCCCGGCCTAGGCTGGGCACGTGCGCATCGCCCGTTTCACCCTTGGTTCCGACCCCCGGTACGCCCTCGTCGAGGGGGAGGGGGATGCGGCCGAGCTCGTCGTGATCTCGGGTGACCCGCTCTACATGCCCGTGCAGCCCACCGGCGAACGGGTACGGCTCGAGGACGACGGGGTCCGCCTGCTGGCGCCGGTGATCCCGCGTTCGAAGATCGTCGCCGTCGGCCGCAACTACGCCGACCATGCCGCCGAGCAGGGCAACGAGGTACCGGCCAGCCCGCTGCTCTTCTTCAAGCCCAACACCTCGGTGATCGGCCCGGACGACCCGATCGTCCTGCCCGGGTGGACCCAGCACGTCGAGCACGAAGGCGAGCTGGCGGTCGTCATCGGCAAGGTCACCAAGGACGTCACGCCCGACCGGGCGCTGGACCACGTGTTCGGGTTCACGATCGCCAACGATGTGACGGCACGCGATGTCCAGCGTGCCGAGTCGCAGTGGGCGCGGGCCAAGGGCTTCGACGGTTCGTGCCCGATCGGGCCGTGGATCGTGCCGGGTCTGGACGTCGAGGACCTGGAGATCACGGTCTCGGTCAACGGGCACTCACGGCAGCACGGCCGGACGTCGCAGATGGTGTTCGACGTGCCGTATCTCATCTCGTACATCTCGGAGGCGTTCACCTTGCTGCCTGGTGACGTGATCCTCACCGGGACGCCGGCCGGGGTGGGGCCGATCGTGCACCGCGACATCGTCGACGTGCGAATCGAGGAGATCGACACGTTGCGCAACCCGGTGCTGCGCCGGTGAGCGATCAGCTGGTCGAGATCTGGACGGACGGGGCGTGCAAGGGAAACCCCGGTCCGGGTGGGTGGGGGGCGCTGCTCCGTTTCGGTGACGCCGAGAAGGAGCTGTTCGGTGGTGAGCCGCTCACCACGAACAACCGGATGGAGCTCATGGCGGTCATCCAGGCGCTGCGCACGCTCACCCGTCCGTGCCGGGTGGTCGCGCACGTCGACTCGCGCTACGTGATGAACGGGGTCACGAGCTGGATCGCCGGCTGGAAGCGCAACGGTTGGCGGACGGCGGCCAAGAAGCCGGTGCTCAACCAGGACCTGTGGCGCGAGCTCGACGCCGAGCTGGCGCAGCACGAGGTGATCTGGGAGTGGGTCAAGGGCCACGCCGGTGACCCGGGGAACGAACGCGCGGACGCTCTGGCGAACCGCGGGGTGCCGACCCGCGTCCCGTGAGCGACGCTCAGGTGGTGGTCCGGCTCTCGAGCCGGGGCGCGAGCCAGCCGGCGAGCGGCTGCGTGCCGAACAGGAGCAGCAGCGGGAGGTAGCCGATCCGCGGCCACAGCACCGTCCCGGCGAGGGCCACCATGAACAGCACGCCGGTGGACACGGCCGCAGCCAGGTCCTCGGTGCCTGCCGGCTCCTTCGACCCCCACAACCGCCGGTCACGTCGCACGAGCAGGTCGATGGCGACCAGCACCCAGCTGGTGACGGCCATCGCGCCGACGTAGAGCACGGCCTGCAACCGGTCCACCGGCATGGTGCCGACCAGTGCCGTGGCCACCGGGAGCCAGACGATCGTGAACATCCACACGACGTCGAGCCGCACGATCGCCTCGGTCGCCAGCTCGAACCGGCCGAACACCCGGTGGTGGCGCCGCCAGAACGCCGCGATGATCGCAAAGCTCAGCGCGAAGCCGCCGATCCGGGTGAGGTTGCCCCGCACGAACTGCGCGGTGGACTCCCCGGCGCTCGCGGAGTCCGACACCGCGTCCAGCAGCGGCAGGATCAGCAGCGTCATGGCGATCGCCACGACGGCGTCGGTGAAGGCCGTCAGCCGCTCGACGTGGTGCAGCCCGTGCCCGTCGGCCGGTCCGGTGCCGGGCCCGTGCGCGTCCATGGCGGGCACCGTACCGGGGTGTGTGGGCGGGTCGGTACTCTTGAGGAACCATGCCGAGCAGCCCGATCCGCGTCCGCTTCTGCCCCTCCCCGACCGGGACGCCGCACGTCGGCCTCATCCGGACGGCACTCTTCAACTGGGCGTACGCCCGGCACGTGGGTGCCACCTTCGTGTTCCGGATCGAGGACACCGACCCGGCCCGCGACTCCCAGGAGTCCTACCTGCAGCTGCTCGACGCGCTGCGCTGGCTCGGGCTCGACTGGGACGAGGGCGTCGAGGTCGGCGGCCCGCACGAGCCGTACCGGCAGTCGCAGCGGATGGACCTGTACGCCGATGTCGCCCGTCGGCTGCTCGAGGGCGGCTACGCGTACGAGTCGTTCTCGACGACCGAGGAGATCGAGGCTCGGCACCGGGCAGCAGGTCGCGACCCCAAGCTCGGCTACGACGGGTTCGACCGCGACCTGAGCGATGAGCAGAAGGACGCCTACCGGGCGCAGGGTCGCGAGGCCGTGCTCCGCATCCGGATGCCCGACACCGACGTCACGTTCGACGACCTCGTGCGCGGGCCGGTGACGTTCAAGGCGGGCTCGGTGCCCGACTTCGTCATCGTCCGCGGCAACGGCCACCCGCTCTACACCCTCGTCAACCCGGTCGACGATGCGCTCATGGGGATCACCCACGTGCTGCGCGGGGAGGACCTGCTCTCCTCCACCCCACGTCAGGTGGTGCTCTACCGGGCGCTGCTCGAGCTGGGGGTGGCCACCGTCATGCCGGCGTTCGGTCACCTGCCGTACGTGATGGGTGAGGGCAACAAGAAGCTGTCCAAACGGGACCCCGAGTCGAACCTCTTCCTGCACCGGGACCGCGGGTTCACTCCCGAGGGGCTGCTCAACTACCTGGCCCTGCTCGGCTGGTCGATCGCCCCCGACCGGGACGTGTTCTCCCTCGCCGAGATGGTCGAGAAGTTCGACGTCGCCGATGTGAACCCCAACCCGGCCCGGTTCGACCTGAAGAAGGCCGAGGCGATCAACGCCGCCCACCTGCGGCTGCTGACCCCCGAGGACTTCCGCGGCCGGCTGGTGCCGTACCTGCACGCGGCGGGTCTGGTTCCGGCCGACTCCTACGCCGACCTGCCGGCCACGCAACGCGCGGTGCTCGACGCGGCCGCGCCGCTCGTCCAGGAGCGCATGACGCTGCTCGGCGAGGCCGTCGGGATGCTCGGCTTCCTGTTCGTCGACGACGACGCCGTCGTCGTGGAGGACGATGCGCGCGCCGGTCTGCGGGGCGAGGCCGCCGATGTGCTCGATGCGGCGACGCTCTCGCTCGCGGCGCTGCCGGCCGACGGCTTCACCACGACGGCCACCCAGGAGGCGCTGTCAGCCGCACTGGTCGACGGGCTGTCGCTCAAACCGCGCTTCGCCTACACGCCGCTGCGGGTCGCCGTGACCGGGCGTCGGGTCTCCCCGCCGCTGTTCGAGTCGTTGGAGATCCTTGGCCAGGACGCCACGCTCGCGCGGCTGGCGGCGTTGAGCTCGACCCTGTGAGTCCCGCCGTCGAGGCGGTGCTGCTCGACATCGACGACACGCTCGTCGACACCCGGGGTGCGTTCACCCGGGCGTTGGCCCTGGTCGCTCAGGTGTACCTGCCGCACCTGGGCGCCGACCGGTACGACGAGCTGCTCGCCGCCTGGCGGGCCGACCGCGGCGGTCACTACCGGGCGTACACCCGGGGGCAGACCGATCACCGCAGCCAGCGGATGGCGCGGGCCAACGACCTGCACGCACTGTTCGGCGGCCCGGCGCTCGACGATGCGGCCTACGAGGTCTGGGACGCCCGGTTCGAGGCCGGTTTCGTGGCCGGCTGGGCAGCGCACCCGGACGCAGGTCCCTGTGTCGACCGGTTGCTGGCGGCGGGGGTGCGGGTGGGTGCGGTGACCAACGCCCGGGTCGGCTACCAGGAGGGCAAGCTCGTGCGCACCGGCTTCGGCGACCGGGTGCCGGTGCTCGTCGGCGTCGACACGCTCGGTGTCGGCAAACCCGACCCCCGGGTGTTCCACGAGGCCTGCGCGCGGCTGGGCACCGACCCGGCGCGCACGGCATACGTGGGCGACGAGCTCGACGTCGACGCATCCGCGGCTCGCAGCGCCGGGCTGGTCGGGGTGTGGCTGGACCGGCCGGGTCCCCGCCGGGTCGCGGTCGAGGAGTCCGAGGTCGCCGCGGCCGGGGTCCTCGTCGTCCGATCCCTCACCGAGCTGCCGGACGCGCTCGGGCTGGAGCCACCGTGACCGGCACACCGACCATCGACGCCGGGGCTGCGGCCCGGTTGCGGGCCGATCTCGAGGCGGCCCGCTTCACCACCGGCGGCCTGGCGGCGATGCTCGGGCCGATCGCCTCCGGTGCGCTTGAACGGGACGAACCGGTGCCGGCCCTCGTCGTCCTGGACAGCGCGGGAACCGTCCCGGCCGCGACGCTCAGCCGGCTGTTCCTGCTGGGCCAGCACGTGCGCCGGGCCGATCTCGACCGCGCCCTGCCCGGCACCGGAACCGACGGCGCGCAACGCGCCGGGCTGGTCCGGGCCGCGGGCCACGACGCTGACGACGAGGTGCGGGCGCTGGTGGACCTGCAGCCGTCCACCACGGCGACGCAGGCCGGTGAGCAGGACTGGTGGCTGGCCTCGGACCCCACCGAGCTGGCCACCGGCGCCGCACTGCGCCCCGACCACGTGCTCGGGGTCGGCGAGGCCTCGCTCACCCTGCTGCGCGCGACCGTGCCGACCCGGGTCGGCCGGGCGCTGGACCTGGGCACCGGCTGCGGGATCCAGGCGCTGCACGCCGCCGCGCACGCGCGCCGGGTCACCGCGACCGACCTGTCCGCCCGGGCGCTGGGCTACGCCCGGTTCAACGCCGTGCTGGCCCAGGTGGACCTCGACCTGCGTGCCGGCTCGATGCTCGACCCGGTGGCCGGGGAGCAGTTCGACCTCGTGGTGAGCAACCCGCCGTTCGTCATCACACCGCGCGCGGCCGGTCTGCCGGAGTACGAGTACCGCGACGGGGGCGGACCGGGGACGCCCTGGTCCGCGATCTCGTGCTGGGCGTCGGGCGGGTGCTGGCGCCCGGCGGGGTCGCCCAGCTGCTGGCGAACTGGGAGGTGCCGGCCGGTGTGCGCTGGGCGGAGACGGTGGGCGACTGGCTCGACCGCTCCGGCCTGGACGGCTGGGTGGTGCAGCGCGACCTGGTCGACCCGGCGCAGTACGCCGAGCTGTGGCTGCGTGACGGCGGCAGCACCCGCGACCGCGACCCGGGAGCCTGGCAGAGCGCCTACCGCGCCTGGCTTGCCGACTTCGCGGCACGCAAGGTCGAGGCGATCGGCATGGGCCTGGTCACGCTGCGCCGGCCGGTCGAAGGGCGTCCGACGCTGCACCGCGTCGAGGAGATCACCGGCACCCACGACGAACGACTCGGCGGCGTGATCGCGGCGGTGCTGGCCGCGCACGACGAGCTGGCGCGGCTGGACGACGACGGGCTGGCCGGGCGACGGCTGCAGGTCGCCCCCGATGTCACGGAAGAGCGGCACCTGGTGCCGGGGGAGACCGACCCCAGGGTCGTGCTGCTGAGGCAGGGCTCGGGCTACCGGCGGGCCGTCCAGGTGGGCACCGCCGTGGCTGGGTTCGTGGGTGCCTGCGACGGTGAGCTCAGCGTCGGCACGCTCGTGACGGCTCTGGCGGCCGTGCTCGGCCGGGGCGCTGACGAGGTCGCCACCGAGGTGCTGCCGATCGCCCGCGACCTGGTGCGCGACGGGCTGCTGCAGCTGCTCTGAGGTCAGCGCGCGCCGGCCCGCCAGCAGTGGCTGAGGTAGGGCACGTCGACCTGCGGGCCGGGCGGCACGTCCCGGTCCACCACGTCGTCCACCTGCCTCATGAGCGCCTCCCGCTCGGCGTCGGGCAGGGCGACGACGTAGCTGCGGCTGGCCACCGTCGACCGGAGCGACCTCCGGCTCTGCCGGTGGCACCAGGTGACGGTCCGCTGCTCAAGGGTGTCGAACGCGCCACCGAGGTGGGGTGCAGGCTCGTCCGCCGGTCCGCCGGCGGCCGCCTCCACGAGGTCCTGGAGCCGCGCGACCCAGGGCACGGATCGGTCCAGCCGGTTCCAGACCAGGCCGAGCCTCCCGCCCGGTCGCAGAACCCGGGCCGCCTCACGGGCCGCCACGGTCTCGTCGAACCAGTGCCAGGCCTGCCCGACGACGACGCCGTCGACGCAGGCGTCCGGCAGCCCGGTCTGCTCGGCGGTACCGGCCCGGGCGTCCACCTGCGGGAACAGCTCGTGCAGCCGCTCGCGCATGGCGTCCGAGGGTTCGACCGCCCGCACGTGCAGCCCCCGCGCCACGAGGGACGCGGTGAGCTTCCCGGTGCCCGCGCCCAGGTCGAGCACCTGCGTGCAGGCCGCTGGCAGCAACCAGTCGACGGCCGAGTCGGGGTAGCCGGGGCGCCCGTCCTCGTACTCGTCCACCACGGCGCCGAAGGTCGTGGCAAGTGCGCGGTCCCGGTCCACGGTGCGGGTCAGCTGGCGGGCGCCGGGTCGAGAAGCTCCAGGACCTCCTGGTGCAGCAGGCCGTTGGTCACCAGGGCGGAGCCACCGAACGGTCCGGGTGCGCCGCGCACCGAGGTGAATCGGCCACCGGCCTCGGTCACGATGGGCACGAGCGCGGCCATGTCGTGCAGTTCGAGCTCGGGTTCGGCCGCGATGTCCACGGCACCCTCGGCCACGAGCATGTGCGACCAGAAGTCGCCGTAGCCGCGGGTGCGCCACACCCGCCGCGTCAGGTCGAGCAGGGCGTCGAGGCGGCCCTGCTTCTCCCAGCCGGTGAGCGACGAGAGCGAGAGGGACGCATCCTGCAACCGGTCGACGCCGGACACGTGGATCTGGGTGGCCTGGGACAGTGAGCGACCGGTCCAGGCTCCGGAGCCGACCGCGGCCCACCACCGGCGGTGCAGCGCCGGTGCGCTCACCAGCCCCATGACGACCTCGGGTCCATCCATCAGACCGATGAGCGTGGCCCACACCGGCACCCCGCGCACGAAGTTCTTGGTTCCGTCGATCGGGTCGATCACCCAGCGACGGGGACCGGCGCCGGTGTCGGCCATCTCCTCGCCGTGCACGGCGTCACGCGGTCGCGCCCTGGACAGCTGCTCGCGGACCTTGGCCTCGGCCGCCCGGTCTGCGTCGGTCACCGGCGACAGGTCGGGTTTGGACTCGACCTTGAGGTCGAGGGCCTGGAAGCGGTCCATGGTGATCGCGTCGACCTGGTCGGCGATGACGTGCGCGAGGCGCAGGTCGTCGTCGTAGCGCGCGCGGGTCATGAGGCGTCCCTTCGGTGACGGCGGCCCACTGCGGGTCGCACGCACGGTCACGGTAGCGCCCGGTCCGGTCGGGCCGCGCCGCTGCTCAGGGCCGCGGTTCTCAGTCCAGCGTGCCGCTGCGGCTGGCGAGGAGGCGGCGGAAGGAGGCGAGCCGTGCGGCGCGGGCGGCCGTCGTGGTCTCGTCCGGTGCGGCGGCCACCCACTCGTCGAGCGCGCAGTCGGGGGAGTCCGGGGTGTGGGTGCAGCCCCGCGGGCACTGCTCGGCCTGGGCGGCCAGATCCGAGAACGCTGCGAGCACATGATCGGGCTCGACGTGCGCCAGCCCGAACGAACGCACCCCCGGGGTGTCGATCACCCAGGTGGCCGCATCCATCCCCGGCACCCGCAGCGCGATGGCCGAGCTCGATGTGTGCCGGCCCCGGCCGGTCACGTCGTTGACCCGGCCCGTCGCCCGGTCGGCGTCGGGGACCAGGGCGTTCACCAGCGTGGACTTGCCGACGCCCGAGTGCCCCATGAGCACGGACACCTGGCCGGCCAGCGCGGATCGCACGTCGTCGAGACCGTCGATCTGGCGCTCCGGTCCGCGTCGGGTGACGACGACGTCGACCCCCGTCGGCTCGTAGAGCCGGCGCAGCGGTCCGGCGTCCGCCAGATCAGCCTTGGTGAGGGCGAGCAGCACGCTCATCCCCGCGTCGTACGCCGCGACGACCGCCCGGTCGATCATCCGGGTGCGCGGCTCCGGTTCCGCGAGCGCGGTCACCACGACGAGGCGGTCGGCGTTGGCCACGACGACCCGTTCGATGGGGTCGACATCGTCCGCGGTGCGCCGCAGGACGGTGCGCCGCGGTGCGATCCGCACGATCCGCGCCAACGACCCCGTGACGCCGCTGGTGTCGCCGACGAGGTCGACGAGATCGCCCGGGACGACCGACTGACGGCCCAGCTCGCGGGCCTTCATCGCCACCACCGGCTGGGTGTCGACCAGCACGTGGTAGCGCCCGCGGTCGACCGCGACCACGAAGGCCCGGACGGCGTCGGCGTGCGCGGGGCGCAGCTTCGTCCGCGGGCGTGACCCATGTCCGGGGCGCACGTGGACGTCCCGTTCGTCGTAGGTGCGGGGCGTCACTGCGCCCCGGCGCCGAGCATGGCGGTCCACAGCCCGACGAAGTCCGGCAGCGTCTTGGCGGTGGTGGCCACGTCCTGCACCAGGACCTGCGGTACCGCCAGGCCGATGAGGGCGCCCGCCGTGGCCATCCGATGATCGGCGTACGTGCGCCACAGCCCGCCGTGCAGGGGGCGCGGGGTGATCACCAGACCGTCGGAGGTCTGCTCGACCTGACCGCCCAGCCGGGTGATCTCGGTGGTGAGGGCCGCGAGCCGGTCGGTCTCGTGCCCGCGCAGGTGCGCGATGCCGCGCAGCCGGGTGGGGGAGTCGGCCAGGCAGGACAGCGCTGCAAGGGTCGGGGCCAGCTCGCCGGCGGCCCGCAGGTCGAGATCGACGCCGTGCACGGTCCCCGTGCCGCGCACCGTGAGCACGTCACCGACGAGCTCCGCGCTGCCGCCCATCGTTGTGAGGATCTCGGGGAGCAGGGCACCTGGCTGCGTGGTGCGCGCGGGCCACCCGGGGATCTGCACCTGGCCGCCGACGACGAGCGCCGCAGCCAGGAACGGGGCCGCGTTCGACAGGTCGGGTTCGACCCGCACATCGCGCCCGGCGATCGGACCCGGTTCGACCGACCAGATGCCAGGTCGCGAATCGTCCACCACCGCACCTGCCCCGCGCAGCGTGGCCACGGTCATCTCGATGTGCGGCAGCGACGGGAGAGTGGGCCCGGTGTGGCGCACCGTGAGTCCGCGGGTGTAACGGGCGGCCGACAGCAGGAGCCCGGACACGAACTGGCTGGAGCCGGAGGCGTCGACGTCCACCTGGCCACCGGTCACCTCGCCGTGCCCGTGCACGGTGAACGGCAGTCGACCTGCCTGCCTGCGGTCCTCCACCCGCACACCGAGCGCCCTGAGCGCGTCCAGGACGGGGCCCACCGGGCGGGCGTAGGCCTCGGGGTCGCCGTCGAACCGGACCGGACCGTCGGCCAGGGCCGCGAGCGGGGGGACGAAGCGCATCACCGTACCGGCCAGGCCGACGTCGACGCCGACCCCGCCGCGCACGGGAGCCGGCTCGACCAGCCAGTCGGTGCCGTCGGGACGGACCCGGGCTCCGAGGGACTCGAGCGCATCGGCCATCAGCCGGGTGTCACGGCTGGCGAGCACACCTCGCAGGCGGCTCGGCCCCTCGGCCAGTGCGGCGAGCACCAGGTACCGGTTGGACAACGACTTGGAGCCTGGCACCGGGACGAGTGCGTCGAGCGGTGCGGAGGCGACGGGTGCGGCCCAGGCGGTGTGGTCGGTCACGGGCCTGGAGGCTACCGGCTCAGGACTGCTCGGGATGCGGGCCGCCGGCGTTCGACGCGGCTCGGGCTGCGCGCACCTGCCGTACCCGCCAGCTCACGCCGGGGCGGCCCTCGTAGTCGGCGGCGGTGAGGGCCGCCCCACCCGTGAATGCCATCGCCCGCACGAGGCGGTCCCGTCGAGCACGCACCTCCTCCGCGGACCCGCGCAGGCGCCACGGGGTCGGCAACGAGGTGAGGATCGTCGGTGCGACCAGCACGGCGAGAGCGGCCGCGGCGGTGCGCGGGGCGCGTCCGGCGGCCAGGGCCAGCCCGGCTGCGGCGGTGGCCGCACCGTGCGCCCGCACCGCGAGAGTGAGCTGGGCGTCCGTCAGACCGGTCACGGCCGACGGCACCTGGACGCGCTCCGGCAGGCGTGCGACCAGTGCCGTCATGCCGTCGCGCGCGATGCGGACGTGTGGGATGGGGTGCAGCGCCGCGTCCAGCCCCTCGTTGACGAACCAGGTGGCGAACAGGGGGCGGGCGATTCGACGCAGCAGCACGGCTCCTCCTCAGGGTCCGTCGTCCACGGTAGTGCGCGGCGCCCGGGAATGCGGTGCGGGCCGATGGACGTTGCTCCGTCCATGAGCTGCGCAGTAGCCGACCGACCCGCGATCGCCGTCGGACAGGACCGCCCACTAGGCTTCTGGCCGATGAGTGAGGACACCCACCGCGCACCCGAGGAGGACAGTCGGACGCGCGCGGAGCGGTTCGAGGCCGAGGCGCTGGTCTACGTGGACCAGCTCTACGGTGCTGCCCTGCGGATGACCCGCAACCCCAGCGACGCCGAGGACCTGGTCCAGGAGACGTTCGCCAAGGCATTCGCGGCGTTCCACCAGTACCGGCCGGGCACGAACCTCAAGGCCTGGCTGTACCGGATCCTCACGAACACGTACATCAACTCCTACCGCAAGAAGCAGCGTGAGCCGCAGCAGTCGGCCGCCGAGGACGTCGAGGACTGGCAGCTCGCGCGGGCGGAGTCGCACACCTCGACGGGGCTGCGCTCGGCCGAGGCGGAGGCGCTGGACCGGCTGCCCGACTCGGACGTGAAGCAGGCGCTGGCCTCGATCCCGGAGGACTTCCGGATGGCGGTGTACCTGGCCGATGTCGAGGGTTTCGCGTACAAGGAGATCGCGGAGATCATGGGGACCCCCATCGGGACGGTGATGTCCCGGTTGCACCGAGGACGTGCGCAGCTGCGTGAGCTGTTGCGTGACTACGCCGCGGAACGGGGCCTGGTGGCGAGCCGGCCGGAGGCGAAGTGATGTCGGACGTCGACGAACCCTGCGGCCACGACTGCGACGACGCGCTCGCGCACCTGTGGGAGTACCTGGATGCCGAGCTGGCGGCGGCGCAGGCGGAGCGGATCCGGTTGCACCTGGCCACCTGTGAGGGTTGCCACGCCGAGCATGACGTGGAGGCGATGATCAAGCAGGTGCTGCGTCGGTGCTGCACCCAGGAGGCGCCGGACACCCTCGTCGTGCGGATCCAGCAGCAGATCACGGTGCTGCGCACGTCGCTGCCGACGGACTGAGAGCCGGCCGGTCCGTCGGGCGGGCGGCGGACGTGTGGGACGATGGTCGGCGGTCCGTGCCGTGCCCTGAGGGCCGGCGCGTCCAGCCCTGCCCGATCCGAGGAGACACCCATGAGCCAGCGAGGCCGCAAGCGCCGTTCCCGCAAGGGCAATGCCGCGAACCACGGCAAGCGTCCCAACGCCTGACGCGCCACGCAGGGGCCCGCTCTCCATGAGCAGGGCCCCTGCCCCGTCCGGGGCCCGGACGTCTCAAGTCCCCTCCGGGATCGGTCGATGAGCAGGGCGTGAACGCCGGCGCCTCCCAGTCCGTCATCCCGCTGCTGCACGCGCTCGTGAGTGCCGGCGGGTCGGACCTGCACTGCAAGGTCGGCTCCGTGCCCCGGGTGCGGGTCGACGGCAGGCTGCGCCGGCTGCAAGCACCCGAGCTGCGCGCGGTCGACACCGAGCGGATGCTCGAGGAGGTCATCCCGGACGAGATGATCGAGGCGTTCCGCCGCGGGCGTGAGGCCGACTTCGCCTACTCCCTGCCGGGCGTCGGGCGGTTCCGGGTGAATGCCTTCCAGGCGCGTGGTGCCTTCGGGCTGGTGTTCCGCGTGGTGTCCATCGGTGCGAAGTCGTTGGCCGAGCTGGGCCTGCCCGAGGTGGTGGGTGAGCTGGCGCTGGAACCGCGCGGCATGGTGCTGGTCACCGGCCCGACGGGGTCGGGCAAGACCACGACGATGGCCTCGATGGTCGATCTCATCAACACCTACCGCGAGGTCAACATCGTCACGATCGAGGACCCGATCGAGGTGCTGCACTCCGACAAGAAGGCGATCATCTCCCAGCGCGAGGTGCGGCAGGACACGGCTGACTTCGGGGTGGCTCTGCGGGCGGCGATGCGGCAGGACCCGGACGTGATCATGGTCGGTGAGATGCGTGACCTGGAGACGGTGCGCGCGGCGCTGTCGGCCGCGGAGACCGGTCACCTGGTGCTCTCGACGCTGCACACGATCGACGCGGCCGAGACGATCAACCGGATCGTCGACTTCTTCCCGCCGCATGAGCAGAAGCAGGTTCGCATCCAGCTGGCCCAGGCGCTGCGTGGGATCGTGTCGCAGCGGCTGGTCCGCCGCTCGGACGGGGCGGGCCGCTGCCCGGCGATCGAGGTGCTGGTCAACACGGGCCGTACCGCGGAGGCGATCCTCGACCCGACGAACGCCCCGCCGCTGGTCGATCTGATCAAGGACGGCGACTTCTACAAGATGCAGACGTTCGACCAGCACCTGTTCGCGCTGGTCCGGGATGCGGAGATCACCTACGAGGAGGCCATGACGGCCTCGTCGAACCCGCACGACCTCACGGTCGAGCTGCGTGCGGTCGGGATCGTCCCCTAGCTCTCTGGTGTTCTGACTCTTCGAGATATATCGTGTCTCTCAACGCGATATATCTCGAAGTGAGGAGCAGTCATGGCCACCGAGTCCTGGGTCGTCGCCGGCCCGCAGGTGATCGAGATCGAGGACGTGCGATCACTGCGCGTCCAGGTCATCGGAGGTCGGGTCGACGTCGTCGGCCAGGACGGTCCGTCAGCCCGGCTGGAGGTGCACGACGTGCAGGGTCGCCCGCTCGAGGTGACACTGCGCGACGGTGAGCTCCGGATCGGGTACGCCGACACCCTGAGCACCTGGGAGTCCTTCCTGGACCGGCTGCGCACGTTCCGCTCGGACGACCGCGCCGACATCCACGTGGCCGTGCCTCGCACCGCAGGTGTCCGGATCGGCACCGTCTCGGCCGAGGGTCTGCTGGCCTCGGTGGGTGAGGACGCCTCCGTGGGCACCGTCTCCGGTGCGCTGCTGGTCGACGACACTCGTGGCCAGCTCGTGGCCCGGACCGTGAGCGGTGAGGTCGTCGTGCGTGGCCACCACGGGCCGCTCACCCTCAACTCGGTCTCTGGTGACCTCGCGGCCTCCGGCGAGCTCACGGCCGTCCACGCGAACACCGTCTCCGGCTCCGTCACGCTGGACGTCGCCTCGACGACCTCGTCGCTGTCGGCCACCACGGTCTCGGGTGACGTGACCGTCCGGCTGCCCCACCAGGCCGGTCTGCAGGTGAAGGCGCAGTCCGTCTCGGGTCGCCTCGTGGTGGACCAGATCGAGCACAAGGGCCCCGGGTTCGGCACCCGCACGGTCGACCAGAGCAGCGGTGACGGCGGCTGCTACCTGTCAGCCACCAGCGTCTCGGGTGACGTCACGGTGCTGCGCGGGGTCACGGCGTGACGGCGGTGTTCGCGCACGGCCAGCTCCGGCTGTACCTGCTGGCGCTCCTGGAAGCCGGCCCGCGCCACGGCTACGAGGTCATCCAGGCCCTGTCGGACAGGTTCGGCGGCACCTACCGGCCGAGCGCCGGCACGATCTACCCACGTCTGTCGCGGCTCGAGGAGGAGGGGCTGGTGGTGCGATCCGAGGACGGTCGCAAGACCACCTACTCGCTCACGGCCGCCGGTCAGGCAGAGCTCGACGCCCGGCGCGGCGACCTTGCCGATCTCGAGGCCAACCTGGCCGAGACCGTCCGCGACCGGGCCGGAGCCGTTCGCGACGATGTGCGCCAGGCCATGCGCGGTCTGCGGGCCGATCTGGCCGCCGCCGCACAGGAGGCTCGTGCGACGGCCCGGCCCGGCCGTTCCCAGGTCGCCGACGACGAACGTCTGGCCTCGCACGTGCGCAGGGTCGAGGCCGAGGCCCTGGTCCGACGGTTCACCGATGAGGTCCGGGCGGATCTGCGCCGGGCGGATGCGAACGCAGCCGTCCCGCAGCTGGCGCTGGACACCGTCCGGACCGTGCTCGACTCGGCGCTGACCGCTGTGCGCCAGTCGCTGCGCTGAGTCGCCCGACTCGGCGGCCTGGGAACCGGATCAGTCCGCGTCGGACGGCAGGCCGAGCCAGACGTGCCAGCCGGTGTGCAGCACCAGCCACGCCATGAGGCCGTAGCCGGCCTGGCCGGGAAGCCAGCCGTCGCCCGCGGCCATGTCCGCCCGCCACTGGTCGTGATTGACCAGTGGGGCGAAGGTGTCCACGTACGGGACCCGCCGCCGGCTCGCGACATCGCCGAGGGCGACGGACAGCTCGGCGATCCGCTCGTCGTCCTCCGCCCGCCCGGGCGGCGGACCGACGACGAATGCCGGGACGTTGCGCTGCTCGGCGACGTCGAGGATGTTCGCCAGGTTCAGCCGCGACCGGGCGAGCGAGAGCCCGGCGCCGATATCGGCCCGGCCGACGCCGATCACCAGCCGGTTGTCCGCGTCGACGGCGAAGCGGCGCGACGCCTCGCCGTCCCACCGACCGCCGAGCTCCGTACTCGTCTCGCCCGGGACAGCCAGCGTGAGCAGGGTCGGCGGAACAGGTGCGATGGTGCGGGCGACCACCCGGCCCACCCAGCCGAGAGCCTTGGGGTCGCCCACCCCGCAGGCCAGCTCGTCACCGAGGACGACGATCCGCAGGGGGGAGGGGGTCACCCGCAGATCATCGCGCGAAAGCGGCTGTGATCAACGCCTCCTGCTCGGCGTGGTGCTTCTTCGCGGTCCCGGCCGCGGGAGATGCGGACTCCGGGCGTGACGAGACGGTCAGCGTGTGGTCGATGAGCTGAGGCAGGTGCATGGACAGGTGCGTCCAGGCCCCCTGGTTCCGCGGCTCGTCCTGGACCCACATGAGCCCGGTGCCCTCGAAGGGTGCGAGGGCTTCCCGCAGCGCCGCCTGGTCGAGCGGGTACAGCTGCTCGAGCCGCAGGATGGCCGTGGTCTCGTCACCGAGCGCCGCCCGCCGGGCGACCAGGTCCCAGTAGACCTTCCCGGCGCACATGAGCACGCGGGTCACCTTGGCCGGGTCGACCGTGTCGTCCCCGATCACGGGGCGGAAGGTGCCCGCGGTGAAGTCCTCGACGGCCGAGACGGCGGCCTTGTGCCGCAGCATCGACTTCGGCGTGAACACCACCAGCGGGCGACGCGGCCGGCGGTACGCCTGCTCACGGAGCAGGTGGAAGTACGAGGCGGGGGTCGTCGGGTGCGCGATCGTCAGGTTGTCCTCCGCAGCGAGCTGGAGGAACCGCTCGATCCGGGCCGAGGAGTGGTCCGGGCCCTGCCCCTCGTACCCGTGCGGCAGGAGCATCACCAGGGAGGAGTGCTGCTGCCACTTCTGCTCGGCCGCCGTGATGAACTCGTCGGTGATGGTCTGGGCGCCGTCGACGAAGTCGCCGAACTGGGCCTCCCAGAGCACCAGGGCGTCAGGGCGTTCCACGGAGTAGCCGTACTCGAAGCCGAGGGCGGCGTACTCCGACAGCGAGGAGTCGTAGATGCCGAACTTGCCCTGGTTCGTCGCCAGGTAGCTGAGCGGCGTCCATTCGGCGCCGGTCTCCCGGTCGTGGAGCACCGCGTGCCGGGACACGAACGTCCCGCGGCGGGTGTCCTGACCGGCCAACCGGATCGGGGTGCCCTCGATGAGCAGGGAGCCGAAGGCCAGCAGCTCGCCGAACGCCCAGTCGATGTGCCCCTCGCGGCTCATCTGCTCGCGTTTGGTGAGCAGCGCGGCCAGCTTGGGGTGCACGGTGAAGCCCGACGGCGGGTTGACGTGGGCCTGCCCGATGCGGGTCAGCACACTCGGGTCGACGGCGGTGCGCCAGCCGACCATCACCCCGGCGTCTTCGTACTGGGACTCGGGACGCTCCAGACCGGCCACCGTCTCGGGGGTCTGGACCGGTGGGGTGAAGCCCAGCTCGCGCGTCTCGGTGAACACCCGCTCGAGCTGCGACTGGAAGTCACGCAGCGCGTGCTCGGCCTCCTCGACCGTGATGTCGCCGCGGGAGACCAGGGACTCGGTGTAGAGCTTGCGCACCGAGCGCTTGGCCTCGATGAGGTTGTACATGAGCGGTTGCGTCATCGACGGGTCGTCGCCCTCGTTGTGGCCGCGACGGCGGTAGCAGACCATGTCCACGATGACGTCGCGGTCGAAGGTCTCGCGGTACTCGAAGGCGAGCTCGGCCACCCGCACGACGGCCTCCGGGTCGTCGCCGTTCACGTGGAAGATCGGGATCTGCAGGCCCTTGGCGACATCGGTCGCGTACTGCGACGAACGCGAGGACGACGTGCCGGTGGTGAAACCGACCTGGTTGTTCACGATCACGTGGATGGTGCCGCCGGTGCGGTACCCGCGCAGCTGCGCCAGGTTGAGGGTCTCGTAGACCACGCCCTGACCGGCGAACGCGGCATCACCGTGGATGAGGATCGGCAGCACGGAGAAGCCGTCGCCGCCCAGGTCGATCCGGTCCTGCTTGGCGCGCACGACGCCCTCGAGCACCTGGTCGACGGCCTCGAGTTGGCACGGGTTGGCGGCTA